>NZ_JBTBFV010000064.1:0-28742 GCF_054786995.1 Mycobacterium sp. ZZG | reverse complement strand
AGTTGCATCTACGAGATGCCCTTCGTAGTGGCTGAATTGGATCCTGAACAAATCTCATTCTCCCACCACGACAGGGCATTTCGCTGTTTCAACCCACCCAGGCCGCCACCTAATCGGTGTATCCAGGCTTAGAGCCCTCGGCCGACTCCTTCAGGCCGGTGTTGATAGTGGCGGCATAGGTCGAGAGGTTGCCGAAGAAGCGCTCCAGACCCGGGAAGGGGTTGAACACCGCCGAGGCGATCTCGCTGTACAGCGAAGAGGTCGTGATGGTGTCCCAGGCCGCGGGAAGTCCTTCGGTCAGGATCCCGGTGCCTTGGCTGCCCAGGTTCTGCACCGTAGTGGACAGCGATTCACCGATGACGCCGATGGGATCGATCCACCCGGACAGCTCCACGGCGCGGTCCTGTATCACCGGCAGGGTGGGCGCTACCGGGTTGACGGCGATGACCGAGGCCCCGGCAATTGCCACAGCGGCACCAAGCAACCTATTTGGACGGGGGGAAGAAGAGGAAAGCTCAGGCCAGAAGCCTGGGGTTGAGCCGGCGTGACGGACCAATTGCACGGTAACTCCTGGATAACGGGTAACGGAAAGCCATGAGGCTGGCTGGAGATTAGCTGAGGCTACCCTGTGCAACAAGGCCTACCTCCATAGTGGCTATCGTGAAAAAGTTAACTGGCAACACCGAATGCGCCGCCGATGAGCGACGCGTCATCGTGCGAGCGGGTAAGGCCTCGACTGCCGGGCAACCTCACGGCTGCGGATCGAAGCGAACACTAGCCAACCGGCCCGGCTTTATGGGTGCCACGTCGGCTCCCGTGTCCCACATCACTTCTGGCGTGGTGGCCGGTCGTTTCCGGCACCCGCATGCGGTGCACACGGGCGCAGCTCGCCGAACCGACTGTGCGGCAGGGGGTTCGCTATCGGGCCTGGCGCCCGGAGCCCGGCGGCACCGGCAGCGCGCGCCGTCGTGGCGGCGCGGCGACCCCTGGGCCGGAGTGATCACCGGCAGGCCGCCCGCGTTGATGGAGGCGCCCAGCCATGCCGCGAAAAGTCAGGTTATGCGGTTTGCACGTCCATGTCTGACGAGCTTGCTAGCCTGCCTTTCAGGCATTGCGGAGGTGGCCGAGGGGACAGCACCGACTGATCGGCGAGGGGACACGTTCGGAGGGGGCGGATTTGACGACCTGCGTCGAAGCGACCCGATGACGTCGCGGGACGATTTCGGCGAAGACTGCACCGCGGCCGAATTCGAATATCACCGACTGCTCGATCGGAGCCTGGTTCCGGTGTGTATCCACGACGGCAAGATCGTGCGCTACGTCAACCCCGTGGCGGTGCGCGCGCTCGGCGCGACAGCGTCCGTCGAGATCATCGATCGCCCGATAGCTGACTTCATTGCTCCGGCGTCGCTGGGCGCGGTCACCGCCGCCCTGGCCCACTTGCGCGCGGACGGCGACGTCTCTGGGCCCGGCGACTATTCCCTCATGCGCGTCGACGGCAGCGTGTTGGCTGCCCAAGCGGTGGCGGCGTTGCGGCTGCAGCGTGGCGATCCCACGTACGAGGTGATCTTCCGGGACCCGATGCCGGCACGGCCGATGGTGCTCGCCGGTGACTCCGGCGACCGCAAGCCCACAGCGGCGACCATCACCACCACCCTCGACGGCATCGTCACCGACTGGAGCGCCGATGCCCACGACCTCTACGGCAGGTCCGCAGACGAGGTGGTGGGGATGCCCGTCGAGAGGGCGGTCGGCGCCCCGCTCGATCCCGATGCACTGGTTCGTTCAGGCAGCGGTTGCGTGGTCACCACCCACATCGACGCTGAAGGGGCACCGCTGGCGGTGCGCGTGCTGGTGGTCCGGACCAGCGGCGGCTACGTCGTCGTCTGCGACACCGTCGTGGCCGCCGATCGCAGCGGGCAGCGACTGCACGCGGTGCTCGACCTCCTTCACGAGGGTGTGGTGATCGTCGGCAGCGATGGCAGATTCCAGTTCGCCAACGCCGCAGCACGCCGGATCCTCGGAAGCGGCGCCGAGGATCTCGTCGGCCTGCACCACAGCAACCATGGAGCGGACCTGCCGATGTATGACCACCAGGGACGCCTGCTCGACCCGGATTCTCATCCGCTGCAGTGGATCCTGAAGACCGGGCTGAGCCTGCGGGGGGAGGTGGTCGGCGTCGACCGTCTCGACGGCACCCGGATCTGGGTGACCGGTCACGGTCGCGTGATGCACCCCGAGGATCCGCAGAACTCACCGATTCTGATGTCGTTCACCGATATCACCGAGCACTACGACGCCCGCGAGAGACTTCTGCACGAGGCCACTCACGACTGGCTCACCGGATTGCCGAACCGCGGGCACGCGTTGGACCACGCCGCCGCGGCGATGTCTCAGACCGGCGCGGACCGGTTGTCTGCGGTGCTGTTCATCGACCTCGACCGGTTGAAGTCGGTCAACGACAACCACGGCCACACCATCGGTGACGACGTGTTGCGCCGGGTGGCCCAGCGGATGCGCTCGGCGACGCGACCCCAGGATCTGGTGGCACGAATCGGTGGGGACGAGTTCGTCGTGCTGCTGATGGGACCGGTCGAGGAGGCCGATGTGGACGCGATCGCCGAATGTCTGCACGAGGTGCTCGCCGAGGAGATGCTCATCGGATCGCTGAAGCTTCGGGTCGGCGCCAGCATCGGCATCACCACGATCAGCGACGACGACCGGCGCAGCCTGGGGGATGTGCTCCGGGATGCGGACGCCGCGATGTATCGCGCCAAGGCGCAGGGACGCGCCAGCACAGCACGTTTCGAAGCCGCCCCCGACCGCCTCTGCGACTGATCGGGTCAGCGCTGCGCTCGGCGGGCCAGCCGGGCGGGGTCGTGGATGATGGTCGACTTACCCCGCTGTTCGATCCAGCCGCGCTGCGCGAAGTCCGACAGCGCCTTGTTGATGGTCTCGCGCGACGAGCCGGCCAGTTGCGCGATCTCCTCCTGGGTGAGGCCGTGCTCGACGCGCAGCGCGCCGTCCTGCTGGGTGCCGAAGCGGCGGGCCAGGTCGAGCAATTGCTTGGCGACACGGCCGGGGACGTCGGTGAAGATCAGGTCGCACAGCGTGTCGTTGGTGCGGCGCAGCCGGCGAGCCAGTACGCGCAGTAGCTGGTCGGCGATCTCCGGGCGCTCGGCGATCCAGAATCGCAGCGCCTCCCGGTCCATGGTCACCGCCCGCACGGCGGTCAGCGTCGTGACCGAGCTCGTCCTCGGCCCCGGATCGAAGATGGCGAGTTCGCCGAACATGTCGGCCGGGCCCATCAGCGTCAGCAGACTCTCGCGGCCGTCCGGGGTCGCGCAGCCGACCTTCACCCTGCCCGAGGTGATGATGTAGAGCCGGTCACCCAACTCGCCCTCGTTGAAGACCCGGTGGCCGCGGGGGAACGACACCTCCTGCAGCTGGTTGCACAACACGGCGACCGCGCTCTGGTCCACCCCCTGGAAGATGGCGGCCCGTGCCAGAACTTCGTCCACGCTGTCCCTTTCTCGCTCTCGACCGAGTGTGCGGGCGTCGCCGAAGGACGCATTACAGGAGGGAGAGCACGCGTAACGTAGCAGGTCCGCGGTCATCTCCGCGAGCCGTCTCGCCCGGTCACCGGGAGCTACCGACGGTGAAAACCTCTCGGGTGCAACACCGTTCGTCAGTCGACGGTGATTCGTAGATTTTCGCACAAGAACAGGAACGCGACGGCGAACGGGTTGTCGGCGGTGTTCTGCCGCAGCGCGGGCCAGTCGAGTTGTTCACGGACCGCGCGCACTGACGGGATCAGCCGGGCGAAATCGCAGTGGTGCTCGTTGAGCGCCCGCAGCTTCTGTGTCACCACCGCGGTCGGTGTCAGCACCGGTATGGACAGCGCCAGCACGTCCTGCACCCGCGCACGGTCGATCAGCTCGATGTCGACCGGCACCCCGTTGATGTGGTGGAGCACGTCGATCAGGGCAGGTTCGTCCACGCCGAGGGCGGCCTTGAACAGCCAGTCCTCGGGCGGTCTGCGGATGTCGAAGCCGGCTTTGGACAGGGTTGCCGCGGCCGCCTCGACGTCCTGTTCGGTGACGACGAAATCGACGTCATGGGTCGGTTCGGGGCCGCCGTGGACCCACAGCGCATAGCTGCCGGCCAGCGCGAACGGTGGACCGTCGGCCTTCAGCGCCGAGGCGGCCCGCCGCAGCGACTCACGCAGATCGTCGTGGGACATGGAGGCATCACCGTTGGTTTCCGTCGCAGGTGGGTAGTTGGGTACCCATGAAGTTGGTGACGTTCAACATCCTGCACGGCCGCACCCTCGGTGACGGCGTGGATCTGGACCGCTTCGCCGAATGTGTGGCCGGGCTCGACGCCGACATCCTGGCGCTGCAGGAGGTGGACTCGATTCAGGCGCGCTCCGGATCGGCCGATCTGACGGCGTTGGCCGCCGAGGCGATGGGCGCGCGGAGTCACCAGTTCGTGGCGGCGATCGCGGGCACACCGGGGGCGACCTGGATGGCTGCGACGGGAGAGGAGCAGCCCGGTACCGCTGCGTACGGCGTCGCGCTGCTGTCGCGCTATCCGGCATTGAACTGGCAGGTCGTCCGGTTGCCCCGGATCCCGTTCCGGTTCCCGATGTATCTCGCTGCGCCCGGGCGGGTGCAGGTCATCCACGAGGAGCCGCGCGCGGCGGTGATCGGACAGTTCGACACCCCGCTGGGGAACCTGACCGTGGTCAACACCCATCTGTCGTTCGTGCCGGGATGGAACCGCGTCCAATTGCGCCGGCTGATGCGCGACGTCCGCGGTCTGCCGTGGCCGCGGATCCTGACCGGCGATCTGAACATGTCGGCCGCCGCTGCGCGCCGGTGGTCGAGGCTGAGGCAGTTGGCGGCGGCCCCCACGTTCCCCGCCGACAATCCCTCCAAGCAGCTCGATCACGTGCTGACCGACGACCCCGGGTTGTTCGCAGCGGCGTGTGAGACGCCGCGAGTGCCCATCTCCGACCACCGGCCGCTGGTCGTGCATCTGCAGCGCTCGGATTCCGAGGTCCACCTCGGGGACACTCGGACGCAGAACCCCTGAGCAGACCCGGGGAATCGGCGTAATACGTCGACTGCCAGGCTATTCCGAGGTCAGCAGGAACCGCCCCAGATAGGGCGCGAACCGATCTCTGAGGCTGTCGGGGTCCAGGCCGAACATCTCGGGCGAGGTGTGCACCCGGCCGTGTCGTCCGCGGCGGTGGCCTTGCAGGTATTGCGCGATCGCGGAGCGGGCATCGTCGGTGAGCAGTTCCCCCGCCACTGAGTACACCCGCTCGGCGGTGCCTATCTCATCAGTCATGAACTGGTCGAACACGATGTCCACCGAGCGCTCCGCCGGGATGAGATCTCGATCCCGAACGCAGGTGTCGAGCAGGCGTTCCAGCCGGTCGATCCACGCATGGGCGAGCGCCGTGACGTCGACCCTGTCGCGGTGCATCCGCTCGGAGTAGGTCACCATCGCGATCATCGACAACGCCACCGGGACCGGATCACGATGGGTGAAAACCACTACGACACCGGGCATCACCGCCTCGAGCGCCGGCAGCTGCCCCAGGTGCTGGGGCGACTTGAGCACCCATCGCCGTCCGCCGCGCAGGAACTGCAGCGCCTTGAGCTGCGTGACCAGATAACGGTACGACGACGTCTGGTCGCTGCTCCAGAACCACTCGGTCCAGCGCGGCACATGGGCCAGAGTGTCCATCAACATCGTCGAGAAGTCGTTGGCCAGCAGCTGGATCTCCTCGTGCACGTGATCCGTGGTCATCTCGTGCATCAGGGCGAAGTGTGGCATCAGCACATCCATGGTGTGCACTGCGACGTCCATGCGCGCGATCCGCGGATCGGGCTCTATCCCCGTCTCGGACGGTAGCGGGAACGGTTCGACGCTCTCCCAGTACGGCAGGCTGCGGAAGGTCGGCGCCGCGGCCAGCATGTTGTGCAGGTGGGTGGTGCCCGAGCGTGGCAGGCCGGCGATCACCACCGGGGGAGCCAGCTCGATGTCCTCGATCTCGGGATGTCGGGCGAGCAGCTCCGTCAGCAGCAACCGATTCTTGAGCCACTGCACGAGCTGCGCGTGGAAATTCACGATCCCCGGGGCGTGCATATCGATCTCGCGCAGCTCGCTGACGTAACGCTGCAGGCGGTCTCGATAGTCGTCCGGGCCGAAGTCGGTCAGGCCCGTGGCTTCCGTGGCCCGCTGGTGCAGCACCTCCACATCGAGTGGGCAGTCGGCGGCCAACGTCGCCATCATCTCGCGAAGCTGTTGTGCCGCAGGGCTGTAGCGCGGTTCGGCGAGGTCGTCGAGATAGACCAGATCCGCTGTGGCGTCCGTCACAAAGCAATATGTTACTGTCAGTATCGTAATGATGACAGAGGTGGGACGCCCCCGGATCGCAGCATCGACGACGCGGTGCTTCGCGCCACCGTGGAGCTGATCAGTGAGTCGTCCTACGCCGATCTGTCCCTCGACGCGATCGCGACGCGCGCGGGCACCAGCAAGCCGGCCATTTACCGGCGCTGGCGGGGGAAGGCTCACCTGGTGCACGAAGCCGTCTTCCCGGTCGATGCGTCCACTGAGCTTCCCGCCACCGGATCGCTGGACGGGGACGTGCGCGAGATGCTGAGGCGGACGCTCGCGGTGTTGAGCACTCCGGCCGCGCGCGCGGCGCTGCCCGGGCTGGTGGGGGAGATGGCCTCCGATCCGACGCTGCACACCGCGCTGCTGGAGCGATTCTCCGACGTCCTCGTCCGCGGCCTGAACGACTTCCTGCAGTCCGCCGTCGACCGGTCCGAGGTGCGCCGCGACGTCACCGCCACGCAACTCGCCGAAGCCGTCGCGGGAATGACGTTGCTGGCGTTGCTCACTCGCGGCACCGACGTCGACGCGGAGTGGATCGAGCAGACCGCGCAGCTGATCACGAAAGGAATCAGTGCATGACCTCTGACATCCACGAGGCCACAGCGGCGTGGCGGGAGCTGCTGGACACCCTGCGGCAGTTGGACGAATCGTTCATGACCGGCCCGAAAGCCGTCACCGACGATCGCCACATCGCCGACGGCTACCGGATGATCGCGACCACCCTGGGGGTCGCGTTCGACACGTACCTGTTCGCCGACCGCAGCCGCCCCCGGTGGCTGGAGGTGAACTCACCGTTGCGCCCGGACCGGCGCTGGGGTGGGGACAACACCGACGCCATCTACTACATGTGCCCCGTGGATCCCGGGCGGCGCTACCGTATCAGCGGCAATCGCGGTGACAGCGTGTACTTTTCGGTCACTGCCTACAACGAGCCGGCGCCGGGGGCGTGGTCGGACCGGATCGTCGCGATCGTGCGCGACGACGACCTCGACATCGACGGCGACGGCAACTTCACCTTCGACTTCGGCCCCCAACCCGACGCCGCGGTGTTGATGACACGCGACTACCAAGCCGATCCGCTCGTGGGCCGGCCCGTCACCTGGAACATCGAGGCTCTCGAGCCGCCAGACCCGTTCCGTCACGGCGAGGCCGAAACCGCGGCCGCGCTGCGAGCCAGCGCGGCCTGGCTGCGGACCATGTTCGCGATCCTTCCGTTGACGGTAGGGGTCAGAGGTGCCGGCGAGCATCAGCTGGGCCACGAAACCGCAATGGCCGCCAATGATTTCGCCGATCCCTACCAGGTGCCCGACGCGAACTTCGGCTGGTCGGCGCGTGACGCGTGCTACTCCTACGGCAGCTTCGACCTCGCTGAGGACGAGGCGCTGGTGATCACCCATCGGCCTCCGGACTGCCGATTCTGGAATCTGGTGGTGTGGAACCAGTTCATGGCGGTGCCCGGCGTGCCCGACGCGCGCAGCTCGGTCAACGGTGTGACAGCGGTACCCGACAGCGACGGAACCGTCACCGTTGTGGTGTCCCGGGGGATGACGGATCATCCGAACGCGCTGACCACGCTGGATTATCCGCGCGGCAACCTCGCCTTCCGCTGGTTCCTGGCCGACGAGGTGCCGGCCCGCCCGCGTGTGTCGCTGGTGAAGATCGCCGATGCCCCGACGTCGGTCAGCTGAGCGCATTTCCCGCGAAGGACTTTGGTCCCATCGCATGATGACGGCTTTCCACTGACGTACCTCGAGCCGTGACGATAGCGTCGTGGTGTCAGACGGCACCGGCGCCGTCGGCCTAAGTGGAGGAGGCACACCTGATGTCCACCCCGGTAGCACTCAACGGCATCGTCGTCGCGGTCGACGGCTCGGCACCATCGCGCGTCGCGGTCGACTGGGCTGCGCGCAACGCCGCCATGCGCCGGGTGCCGTTGACGTTGGCGCATGTCCTTCCCGGCGCTGCCGTGCAGTCGTGGATCCAGGCTCCACTGCCGATGGCCTACCTGGAGGATGAGCAGGAGGAGGCGCGCCGGATTCTCGCCGATGCGCGTTCGGTCGCCGAAGCCGCCATGGCCGGTGACGCCGTGGACGTCGGTGAGGTGGTGCTGTCGGGTCAGCCCGTCGCCGCACTGGTCGATGTGGCCAAAGAGGCCGACATGCTGGTCGCCGGCTGCAGGGGCAAAGGCAAGTGGGAACGCCGGCTGCTGGGTTCGGTCAGTACCGGTCTCGTGCAGCACGCGCACTGCCCTGTCGCGGTGATCCACGACGAGGACCCGCTGATCCCGCATCCCGCCCAGGCGCCGGTGGTGGTCGGGGTGGACGGTTCCCCGGCGTCCGAGCGGGCCACCGCGATCGCATTCGACGAGGCGTCACGGCGCGGGGTCGAACTCGTCGCGTTGCACACCTGGAGCGACGCCGGTTACGAACTGCCGGGCGCCGGGTGGTCGGAGGTGCAACCCGAGGAGGACATGCTGCTGGCCGAGCGGCTGGCCGGATGGCAGGAACGCTACCCCGACGTCACCGTCCGGCGCGTGGTGTGCCGGGACCAGCCGGCCCGACGGTTGCTGGAAGAAGCCGACAAGGGCCAGCTCCTGGTCGTCGGAAGTCACGGCCGCGGCGGCTTCGCCGGGATGCTGTTGGGCTCGGTGGCATCTCAGGTCGTTCAGTCGGCGCGTGGACCGGTGATCGTGGCCCGCAAGTCCTGAGCGCAGAACGCTTCCGGTAGTTGTGCGTTCGCCGGCCCCGGCGGGCCCGACCTGGTTCCGGTGGTCGGGCCGGCGGCCTACCGCGAGGTCAGCTCGGCGTAGCGCGCGACGTGGTGGTCGGTCGATCCGAACTCGAACTGCACAGCGGTGAGCCGTTTGAAGTAGTGACCGATCGCCAGCTCCTCGGTCATGCCCATGCCGCCGTGCAGCTGCACGGCTTGCTGTCCCACGAACCGGGCGGCGCGGCCCACCGTGACCTTGGCCGCCGACACCGCCCTGGCCCGGGCGACGTCGTCGGCGTCGAGGTTGAGAGTCGCCAACAACGCTGCGGCAGCGGCCTGTTCGACCTCCATGTACATGTCCACCATCCGATGCTGGAGGACCTGGAAACTGCCGATGGGCTGCCCGAACTGTTGGCGTTGTTTGCAGTATTCGACGGTGTCGGCCAGCACCTTGCGCATGCAGCCGACCGCCTCCGCACAGACCGCGGTGGCGCCCTCGTCACGGGCCAGTGCGAGCGACGGCCACGCGCCGCCCTCCCGGCCCAACAATGCGGTGGCCGGCAGCCGGAGGTCGTCCAGCACGATGTCGGACGCTCGGCGGTCGTCGACCGTGCGATAGTGGTGCAGATCGATACCTGTTGCGGCGGAGCCGAGTTCGACGAGGAACAGCGAGATGCCGTCAGTGTCGGTGCGCTCGCCGGCCGTCCTGGCGGTGACCAGCACGTGACTGGCCAGCGGTGTGCTCGTCGAGACGATCTTCGCGCCGAACAGGATCCAGCCGTCACCGTCACGGCGGGCGGTCGTGCTGACATCCTGCCAGCGTTCACCGGAGGTCGGTTCGGTGGCGGCCAGCGACACCACGGCGGCGCCGGAGACGATCTGGTCGACGAGTGCCGCTGCGGTGTCCCCACCGGCGCGCTGCAGCAGTCCGGCGGCGACGACGGCGGTGTCGACATAGGGTTCGATCACCAGGGCGTGTCCCAGCGCTTCGGCGATGAGCATCATCTCGACCGGGCCGCCGCCGATCCCGCCGGCCTCTTCCGGCAGCGCCGCGCCCAGGATGCCGAGCTCCTCGGCGAGGGCGCGCCAGATCTCGGGTTGCCAACCCGGGCCGGTCTTGGCCGCGGTACGGCTCTTTTCGAGGTCGTAGCGGGTGGAGAGAAACCGAGCCAGGCCCCCTCGCAGCAGTTCCTGTTCGTCGTTGAGTGTGAAGTCCATTTAGAGCCCCAATGCAGCCTTGGCGAGGATGTTGCGCTGAATCTCATTGCTGCCGGCGTAGATCGAGCCGGCCCGGTCGTTGAAGTACCGCAACGGGGCCACGGCCTGCCACGGCTCACCGCTGATGTAGTCGTCCGCGGGCGGCTCGAATTCGGCGATCGGTCCGCCCGGGCAGGTCCCATGCGGCTGGTAGACGCGCCCGCGCGGTCCGGCAGCCTCCATGGCGAGTTCGGTGATCGCCTGGCTCAGCTCGGTGCTCAGCACCTTCAACATCGACGACTTCGCGCCGGGGTTGCCGCCTTGCGCCACCACCGCGAGCACCTGGTACTCCAGGATCTCCAGCACCTCGGTCCGGATACGCGCTTCGGCGAGCTTGCGCGCGAAAGCAGGGTCGTCGAGCAGCCGCCCTCCGGCCGGGCCGGGCTGATCGGCGGCCGCCACGGTGATCTCCTCGACCATCACCTGTAGGGCCGGTGCGGTGGCACCACCGCCACGTTCGAATTCGAGCAGGTACTTGGCCACCGTCCAGCCGTCGTCGATCTGGCCGATGACGTTGCGCTTGGGCACTCGCACCTCGTCGAAGAACACCTGGTTCTGCACCTCTTCACCGGAGGTCATCACCAGCGGCCGGATCTCGATGCCGGGAGTCGACATGTCGACGAGCAGGAATGTGATGCCGCGCTGCTTCTTGTCCGATCGGGTGGTGCGTAC
Organism: Mycobacterium sp. ZZG; assembly: GCF_054786995.1. NCBI lineage: Bacteria > Bacillati > Actinomycetota > Actinomycetes > Mycobacteriales > Mycobacteriaceae > Mycobacterium > Mycobacterium sp. ZZG. The sequence goes on along the minus strand of NZ_JBTBFV010000064.1, from coordinate 17,690 downwards.
CAGCGCGAACATCCAGTTGGCTTCCCGCGCGTGAGTGGTCCAAATCTTGCTGCCGGTGCATACGAGGTGATCACCGTCGTCGCGGGCCGCCATCGACAACGCGGCCAGATCCGAACCCGCCTCCGGCTCGGAGTACCCCTGGCAGAAGAAGACCTCGCCGGTCAGTATGCGCGGCAAGAAGAAGTTCTTTTGCTCGTCGGTTCCGAACTTGATGATCGCGTGGGCGACCATCTTGATCCCCATCGGCGAGAGCGACGGGGCGCCGGCGAGTGTGGACTCCCGGCTGAAGATGTAGTGCTGGGTCAGGCTCCAGTCGCACCCGCCGTGGGCGACGGGCCACGCCGGCGCTGCCCACCCGCGCTCGTGCAGAATCTGCTGCCATTGCATGCTCGCGTCGTGATCGGCGTACACGCTGGTCATCAGGCGCCCCGCGCGACGGAGCACAGGCGTGAGCCTCTCGTCGAGGAATGCGCGCACCTCGTCGCGGAATGCCAGGTCGACCGGCGACCACTGTAGGTCCATCACTGTCTCCTCTCCGCCGGACGTCAGAGACACAGTAAACCTAGTTAGTTAAGTGAGGTGTACCCCGGGGGGGCATCGGGGGCGTGGCGACCATGACTGTGTTCGCGATCACGCCCGCCAGAGGGGTCGCCACAGCGCCGAACCGGCAGGTGACCGACCGCCGGATGGTAGCTTTTGTTCGTTGCCACAGCCTGTGATGGCAAATCCCCTCAAGACCCATCACGGCTGTGGCAACCCGGGAAACCAAATCCGTTTGGTCTCCATATCGCGATGTTCTAGCCTTTAACGGGTCGATAAAACTCGACAATGGCAAATTTGAGGCGAATAACTTTGTGCATTGAGCACGATTGGGACCACGAAGTCGACGTGGTGTGTGTCGGAGCCGGTTCGGCCGGTTTGGCGGTGGCCATTTCGACGGTGGAACACGACGGCGAGGTATTTCTCGCCGACATTGCCGATCCCGGCCGGCCTGACGAGCCACTCGGGCTGCGCGGACGTTTCTCCCGTGTCGGCGACGAGGCGACCGTCGATTACTTCTCGGCGCTGACCGAAGACCTCGACCTCGCCACACTGAGGCAGCGCGACGCCGATCTGCCGGTGCGTCTGATGCCCGAGACCGCGCCGACGCGGGGGCGCACCGTGCCGCCGTTTCAGGGGTGGCGGCTGCGTGACTGGGCGGCGGTCTGCATCCCGTCGCCGTCGGGCTACCTCTACACCCAGGTCACGGACTGGACCTCGGCGACGATGCCCGGTCAGCACGGCGAGATGTTCAAGGTCACCGAGCTCGGCGTCGCCACACCCGATCCCGACGACCCCGCCGGTTCCGTCCACCGCTGGCTGAGCGATGAAGCCGACGACCGTGGCGTGTCTGCGCAGCACGTCGAGGGTTTCGAGGCGTTGGTGTTCGAGGACGGCCGGGTGGCCGGAGCGGTGTTCCGCACCGCCGACGGTGCCCTGTCGGTCCGGGCGCGCCACGGTGTGCTGGTCTGCGGTGACGGCGCCGCCGGCCGCGGGGCGGCCTCGCCGCGGCTGCCCGAACGGGTCGCGCTGCGGGTCGCGCTGGTCGGTAAGGAAGCCAGCCGGTTCGGACGGCTGGAGTTGCTGACGTCCGATCCCGCGGTGGCTCAAGCGGTTCCGCTGCACACCGCAGGTTCGGACGTCAGCGACTAGGACTTGGCGAAGCTCACCGGGATCCGTCCCTTGGCCAGCAGTGTCTCCATTGCCGCGCCGGGAATCGGCCGTGACAGTAAGAATCCCTGGGCCCGGTGACATCCGTGGCGCAGCAGCGTCAACGCCGCGGCCTCCGTCTCCACGCCCTCGGCCACCAGTTCCAGGCCGAACGCCTCGGCGAGCGCGATGACCGCACGCACGATCGCCAGATCGCCCGGATCCGAACCGAGTTCGCGCACGAAGCTCTTGTCGATCTTGAGCGTGTCGACCGGCAGCGACTTCAGATGGGACAGCGCGCTGTACCCGGTGCCGAAGTCGTCGATCGCGATGCGCACGCCGGCCTCCTGCAGACCGTTGAGGGTGACGCGCGTGGTCTCGATGTCCTGGACGACGACGCTCTCGGTGATCTCCAGGCAGATGGATCCCTTGTCGAGTCCGAACTCGTCGACGATCGCGGCGACCGCGTCCACGAAGCCGTCGGTGACCAGCTGTACCGGCGAGACGTTGATGCGCATCACCGCGTCCCGGCCGATGCCGCGGGCCCGCCACGCCGCGAAATCCGCGCATGCCGCCCGCATCACCCAGCGACCCAGCTCGCCCGCGAGGTTGATCGACTCGGCGACACCGATGAACGACTCCGGGGACAACAGACCACGCGTCGGATGCTGCCAGCGGACCAGGGCCTCGGCGGCCAGGATCTCGCCGGTCCGCATGTCGACCTCGGGCAGGTAGTGCAGCAGCAGCGCGCCGTTTTCGATGACGCTCTGCAGGTGCAGCTCGATGTCGTTGTCGAACTCGTTCTTCATCGACATGTCGTCGGTGAAGGTGACGATCTTGTTGCCGCCCGAGTTCTTGGCGGTCAGCACGGCCTGATCCGCCCTGCGGAGCAGATCCGATGTGGTGTCACGACCCGGCACACCTTGAGCCACACCGATGCTCACCGTGCGCGTGAGCATCTCGCCGTCGATGGAGACCCGTTCCCGCAGCGTCGACTGCAGGCGGTGCGCGAGGGTTTCGGCCTCCTGTGCGTCCATCGGTACGCCGGGGACGAGGACGAATTCGTCACCGCCGAGCCGCGCGATCATGTTCGGGCAGTCCGCGCCCCGGCGCAGCCGCTCAGCCAGCACCCGGATGAACCAGTCGCCTGCTGTGTGCCCGAGATAGTCGTTGATCGCCTTGAGACGGTCGAGGTCGAAGAACAGCGCTGACACCGGGCCTGGCGCGCCGACTGCCAGGCGCTCGTCGAGATGGGCGAGCAACGCACGGCGGTTATGCAGTCCGGTCAGGTCGTCGTGTTCGGCCAGGTAACGGAGCTGCTCCTCGGCCTGCACGCGCGCCTGGACCTGAGCGAACAGCGACGCGATCGCTTCGAGCCCGTTGAGTTCCTCAGCGGTCCACTCGCGGTCACCGAACTTGATGAACCCGAGCACACCGGTGGTGAGTTCACCAGAGACCAGGGGAGCCGCCGCCATCGAGGTGGCCGGCACGGCGCGGGTCTCCTCGATGCGCTTCTGGTAGTCGTCGGTGGCCGGCTCGGGCCGGAACACCATCGGCTTCTTGCCGTGTTCGGAGTGGGCGAACACCGGGTCGGCGTCGGCGAAATAGACGAGCGCGAGCGGGTCCGGGTCGGGAACTCCGGGGCGCACCGGCCATTCCGCGATCAGCCGTGACGCACCGATCTTGTGGTCGTTGTAGCGCAGAAAGCTGACATCGACACCCAGATAGGCGACGAGTTCGGCCAGTACCCGCTGACTCACCTCGACCGAGGTCGCCGCGTTGGCGGCCATCAACTTGGTGGCCACCGAGGTGACCACCAGGTCGAGGCTGCGGAGTGTGTCGTTGTCAGACATCGTGCAGTCAGGATACGGGCGCGTCAGTATTTGTGACGGGCCGTCTCCGACTGCGCACCGATGCAGGTGGTGCACAGGCGAGTCTGAGGATCAGAACGGTGGTCTCGCCGGGACGCTCACCCGTCAGGCCACGGAACTGCGATTGCAGATCGGCGAGCTCGGGTGCGAATAGCGGTGAGAGCTCGTCAAGTTCGTCGCGATGGTGGGCATAGAGGAATGCCGGGGATATCGGTTGCACCGAAAGGCCGTGCTGCGCAGCGGCGATCCACACGGACTCGGCCGCGGAGCCACCCCGGGCATAACCGGTCAGGGACAGGTCGTCGGTCATGATCAGCGCGAGTGCGGAGCTTTTCGCGATACGAACCCGGGTGTCGGCGCCGAGCACCGCTCCGGCATCCCAGGAGTGCAGCAGCGACATCACCTCAGGACGGCGCAGGATGTCGAGGGTGACCAGCTCTGCCGTGCCGAGTTCCAGGCTCCGCACATCGATTCCGGAATCTGGGAAATCGTCGCCGGGCCAGCGCAGCTCCGAGGCCATGTCGGCGTGAAGGCGCGGCGTCAGATAGCGAATGCGGTCGGTCTCGGCCAACAGCACGCCGATCCGGTCGATCACGTCCCGATCGACGAGAACCTCCAGCCGTGATCCCTCGCGTCGTGCCGCGGCGTGCAGGGCGTCCATCGCCTCCTGCGGCACCGGCGCGCCCGTTCCGTGTCTGCGGTTGGTCTCCCGCGCCGAGAGCGCCGGATACAGTGGCGCGAGATCGTCGTCGGTGCCGTCGACGAGTTCGATCACGGCGGCCAGTGGGGCACGTTCGTCGCCCTCGACGTAGGTCACCGAACCGATCATCTTGTGCGCCGCGGCAGCGACGCGGGCGTTGAACGCGGCGGCGCCGACGGCCACCGCGCTGCCGCGCAATCCGACGTCGATCGTCGACTGATATTCCGGGGCCAGTCGGATCGTGACGACGTTGTGACCGGACTCGATGTGCCAGGGCTGCACATTGCCTCCCGACGGCGCACGATTCGCCGCGACGGCCACCGCCTGCACCGGGTCCCGGATCTGTTCGTCGTCCTGCGCCGGAGGTTCCCACTCGGGTTGCGGCCCGGCGTCCATCGGGTCGGTCAGAGCGTCGAGGGCCGCTGCCGTGTCCACACGCACCCGGCCCGACGAGAGCGGCTCGCCGAGGCCGATTCTGCGCACGGCCTCGGCGACCGCCGCGGCACCCACGAGCACATCGCCGACGAGCTGAGGCCAGGTCGACAGGCTCTGGCCGACCTCCACCAGCGAGGCCGCACCCCGCGAGGACAGGTTGGCGCCGTCGATGATCCGCAGCACGTGCGGAATCTTGTCCCGGCTGTCGAGGCCGGCCAGTGCCGACGCGTCGACATCGCCGAGCAGCCCATGGAAGATCGGTCGCTCCGGTTCGAGATCGAATCTCTCGACGTCGATCAGGCCGCGGTCGCTGGTGGCCATCAACACCGGCTGCCGACGGATGCGTGCCGCTTCGCGGACAAGCGCTTTCACGTCGAGCGAGTCACACTCCTCGACCACGATGTCGATGCCGTCGAGGAATTCGGCGACGGTGTCCGCCGTCAGCCCCGAATCCATCACCCGTACAGTGATATACGGATCCACCTCGGCGATCCTGCGGGCGGCGATGATGGCCTTGTTCACGCCGATGTCGAACACCGTGGCCGGAACCCGGTTCAGATTGGACAGCTCGAGTTCATCGAAGTCGGCCAGACGAAGCTCGCCGCACAGCCCCTGCATCGCCAGCGTGTGAGCGACCGCGTGGCCCACGCTCAGGCCCACCACACCGATGCGCAACGCGGCGAGCGCCTCCTGCTCCTGTGCGGTGATCAGGTTGCGGTTGCGGTCGGAGCGCACGCGGGCGTAGGAACGCGGACCCAGCATCCCGATCACGGTGCGCCGCCACGGATAGTGCACCCACCGCCGGGGTTCGGCGGTCAGCTCCGGTTCCGGCGCCGGCAGCAGCCGGGCCAGCGTGTCGGCCTGCTGTGCGCTGCGATCGACGAAGATGATCGCCGGGTCCTGACGTAGAGACCGCAAGGTCTCCTGGTCGGCGGTGTCGTCGGGATCGAGGACCACCGCGGTTGCGGCATCGCGCTGTCCGGCGGGTTCGGCGTCATCCGTTTGCGCACGGAAGCTCTCAAAGCTCACAGCGCATTATCGCGTGGCCATCCGATTCCGCCGGTTACGACGCGCGACCGCTCCATCGCCCTGATCTCGTTGAGGATCTTCGACACCTGCGCGGGCTCCGCGTGCCGGATGAACGTCCTGCGGTCCCACCACATCATCTTGGTGCGGTAGCGGGGGTCCGGGTAGGGCGTCGCGGGGATCGACGCAACTATTCCTCCCGAGGAGCGCCACTTGTCGAGCACATGCGGCGCCGAGGTGGCCATGCAGAACTGGAGGTCCATCGCCGCCAGCGCGTGGAAACCACTGCGTGCCAGCGCACGCGTCACGCCTTTGTTGCGGGCCGGATCGTCGGTCACGAATGCCGACTTCATCTCGAGGATGCCGAACGGGGCGCGGTCGTCGATCATCTTGCGCACCGCGGCCAGACCCGGCTGCCCGTCCCACTCCACGACCGCGTGTGAGTCGTCGGCCCCGGTCAGCGGGCCTTTGGCGCGCACGCCGCCGATCACGCGTCCGGTCACGTCCAACGCTGCCCAGAAGACCGCGGTGTCGTGTCCGTCGCTGATCTCGTCCACATCCAGTGCGCGCTCGACCCCGTGCTTGCGGTAACTGCGCTCCGCACCGCGGAGGTACTCCATCCACAGGTCGGGGTCGAGATGGGGCTGCGACATCACCAATGTGCATTCCGCGTCGGCGTCCCACCAGCTGTGGTTACTCGCGAGTTCGAAATCGTCGGCGCGGACGGATTCGAGAGAAGCAATTGACATGGCTATTCCTATCGGTGCGGGTTGGCGATACAGAAAAACGCTGACGCCGGCTGCCAACTATCAGATCCGGTGTCGGTGCTAATGCGGCGACACCAAGTATGTCGCCGCCGGTCTCTCCATTTCTAGTTAGCGGGCAAATATTTTCTCCTTTTCGAATTCTGGACATAAAAACGCCCTCACAAGACATACCCCAGACCCCCCACTGGCAAGACGAATTTGACAGGCCGAGGGGGTGTCACCGTGACAATTCGGACGCTGCCGACATGCGGAGTTGCGCAAACTCTCTTTTTAGCGCTCAGGTCAGTTATGCGTGGCGCTGCCCGCTAACTGGCGGGCCCGTCCGCGTAATCGGCCCGGCACAGTTTCACCGGGAAGTTACCGCTCGGTGAAAAGGGGGTCGCCGCCGCAGCGAAGTTGCGAATGCAATCTGTTAGCTGAGCGGTGGTTGTGCAACATCGGCGAATGATCGCTGCCAACCACAACGCGGGCGTCCGGCGCCGACCGCGTGGTCGGGGTGGTCGTGCTATGGCACTGTGAGTGCTGTAAACCCGCATGCGGCACAACCGGATGTCGTTTCCCGTCGGCACCCGGGTCAAAGGAGACAACTGTGAAGAAGTTCAAGGATCTCGCCGAGTTCGTCGCCGCCGAAGGCAGTCAGCTCGGCCCGACCGAATGGCTTGAGATCACCCAGGACCGGGTCAACTTGTTCGCTGACGCCACCGAGGACCACCAGTGGATCCACGTCGATCCGGAACGCGCGGCGAGCGGTCCCTTCGGTGGAGCCATCGCCCACGGTCTGCTGACGCTGTCACTGTTGCCGCATTTCACCCATCAGCTCTACTCCGTGGACAACGTCGCGATGGCCATCAACTACGGATACAACAAGGTCCGTTTCATCACCCCGGTGCGGGTCGGCGCGAAGCTGCGTGCGCGGGCTGAAATCACCGCGGTCAAGCAACTCGACAACGCGGTGCAGGCCACGCTGAGCACGACAGTGGAGATCGAGGGCTCGGACAAGCCGGCCGCGGTCGCCGAATCCATCGTGCGTTTCATCGGCTGACTTCGCCACGCCACGGCGGACTCCGTGATAGACAAGCGTCAGAATAATCTGACGTACGTCAAAAACGTGCGGTCCGCCGTGTGCCGTGAGGAGTGACGTGCAGCGAGAAGCCCCCAGAGTCGCGGTGATAGGTGCGGGCATCAGCGGGTTGACCGCGGGCAAGATGCTCAAGGACTACGGCGTCGGCTACACGACGTTCGAGACGAGCGACCGCATCGGGGGTAACTGGGCCTTCGGCAATCCGAACGGACACAGCAGCGCCTACCGGTCGCTGCACATCGACACCTCCAAGCACCGGTTGTCCTTCCGCGACTTCCCGATGCCCGAGAACTACCCGTCGTTCCCCCACCATTCCCAGGTCAAGGAATACCTCGACGCATACGCCGCCTCGTTCGGGCTGCTCGAGCACATCGAGTTCGGGAATGGTGTGGTGCACGCGGCCAGGGAGGACGCCGGCGGATGGCGGATCCTCGACCAGGCCGGCGCCGAACGGACCTTCGACCTGCTGGTGGTGGCCAACGGTCATCACTGGGATCCCCGGCTGCCGGAGTTCCCCGGCTCCTTCGCCGGTGAGTCGATCCACTCTCACTCCTACATCGATCCGTCGACGCCGCTGCAGCTGACGGGACAGCGCATCCTCGTGGTCGGCATCGGCAACAGTGCCGCCGACATCACCGTCGAGCTGTCCTCGAAGGCACTGCGCAACGAGGTGACGCTCTCGACGCGGTCCTCTGCGTGGATCGTGCCGAAGTACATCGCCGGGCGCCCCGGCGACACCTTCTGGCGCACCTCACCGCATCTGCCGCTGTCGTGGCAGCGCAAGGCGGTCCAACTGGTGGCGCCGATGCTGGGCACCGACCCGACGATGTACGGGCTCCCGCCTGCCGACCACAAGCTGTTCGAGGCCCATCCCACCCAGTCGGTGGAACTCCCGCTGCGGCTGGGGTCGGGCGACGTGACACCGAAGCCGAACGTCGCACGGCTCGACGGACACACGGTCCACTTCGTGGACGGCACCAGTGCCGACTTCGACGTCATCATCTACGCCACCGGGTACAACATCACCTTCCCGTTCTTCGACCCCGGTTTCATCAGCGCTCCCGGCAACTACATCCGGCTCTACAAGCGGATGTTCAAGCCGGGTATCGACGACGTGGTCTTCATCGGCTTCGCCCAGGCGGTGCCCACCTTGTTTCCGTTCGTCGAATGCCAATCCCGGCTGCTGGCCGCGTACGCCGTCGGCCGCTACGCGCTGCCGACGACGGACGAGATGGAGCGGACCATCGACGCCGATCAACAGCTGCACGCGGGCCACTGCACCGACCGGCCGCGCCACACGCAGCAGGTCGACTACTTCGTCTACGAACACGATCTGCTCAAACGAGAGATCCCGGCGGGTATCAAGCGCGCCCAGCGTGTGGCGGCGGTGGCCCGGTGACCAGATCCGAGGTCAGCTTCCGCAGCGGTGCCGACGCCTGCAGTGCATGGCATTTCCCGTCCGGCGGTGCGCTGCGGCGGGTGGTCGTGATGGCGCACGGGTTCGGCGGGACCAAGGATTCCGGGCTGGCGCCGTTCGCGCAGCGGTTCGCCGCGGCAGGCATCGATGTTCTCGCGTTCGACTACCGCGGCTTCGGCGCCTCGGGCGGTGTTCCGCGCCAATCGCTCTCGGTGCGCAGGCAGATCGACGACTACCATGCCGCAGTCGAGGCCGCCAAGAAGCTCGACGGAGTGGACCCCACCCGGGTCGGGCTGTGGGGCGCGTCGTTCTCCGGCGGACACGTGCTGCGGGTGGCCGCCGAGCGCGACGACATCGGCGCCGTCGTCTCGCTGACACCGCTGACCAGCGGGCTGGCGGTCAGCCGCGCCGCCGCCGCATCGCGCGACCTGCTGACGTCGCTGCGATGGACCCTCACCGGAGTCAAGAGCAGGGTCACCGTGCGCCGCGGTGGCGCGCCGACGATGATGCCGCTGGTCTCGCCGGTGGGCGAGCCCGGCGCCCTGGCGCTGAACGGTGCCTATGAGAGCTACACAGCGCTGGCGGGTCCGACGTGGCGCAACGAGATCGACAGCTCGGTCGGCCTGGAGGTGATCGGCGTGCGCACCAACGCGGCGGCCAAAAAGTTGCGCTGCCCGCTGCTCGTGCAGATCGCCGACTTCGACCAGTACGTGCCCGCGGCGGCGGTCGCCACCACGGCCACACACGGCAGAGCCCGGGTGCACCACTATCCGTGTGATCACTTCGACGTCTGGCCCGGCAACGACTGGTTCGACAAGACCGTCACCGATCAGGTGACGTTCTTGACCAGGTCGCTCTCAGTAGTGCGTGGATCCCTGGTCGACTGAGATCGCGCTCGCCGTCACGAATTTGGCCTCGTCGCTGGCCAGCCAGCACACCGCGTCGGCGATGTCCTCGGGCTCGACCGCCCACGTCGGCAGGAACGGCGTCATCATGTTCGACAGTTGCGGGTTGGTCTCCATCGCCTTGCCGAGTGCGGAGACCATGTCACCGGTCCCCATGTCGGTCAGGACCGGACCCGGGTGCACGCTGTTGACCCGGATCGAGTGTCTGCCCAGTTCAGCGGCGAACGCACGGGCCATCCCGGTCACCGCATGCTTGCTCGCCGTGTAATGGATCATGAACGGCTGCAACTTGATTCCTGCCGCCGAGCTGATCAGGATGATCGAACCGCCGCGACCCCCGTCGATGATCTTCTGCGCGCCGGCCATCACCGTGTTCCACGTGCCGGTCACGTTGATGTCCATCACGTCGCGGAAATCCTCGGCGCTGATCTCGTCCCACGCCTGAGGTGCGGTGACTCCGGCGTTGGCGACGATGACGTCCAGCCTGCCGAGTTCGGCGACACCCTTCTCGACGGTCGCCCTGAGTTCGTCGCCGTCACGGGTGTCCACCGCAGCGGCCAGGATGCGCCGACCCGTCGCCTCAACAAGCGTCACCGTCTCGGCGAGGTCCTCGGGGGTGGCGTGATCGTAAGGGACACAGGGCGGCAGCGGCCCGGCGATGTCCACGGCGATGATGTCGGCGCCTTCCCTGGCCATGCGGACAGCGTGCGCACGGCCCTGACCGCGCGCCGCACCGGTGACGAATGCGACGCGTCCCTCAAGTCGTCCCCCCATGTGCACCTCCTGCACGCGGCTTCCGGTCATCTCGCCCTGGCTCCCTTCACCAGTCCGCCGCCGATGATGAGCCGCTGGATCTCGCTCGTGCCCTCATAGAGTCGGAGCAGTCGGACGTCGCGGTAGATCCGTTCGACCGGCACCTCCCGCATATACCCGCTGCCGCCATGGATCTGCACCGCGAGGTCGGCGACCTTGCCTGCCATCTCGGTGCAGAACAGCTTCGCCGCCGACGGCGCGATCCGTCGGTCGGCCCCGGTGACCCATTGCCGCGCCGTGTCCCGCACCAGGGCGCGGCCTGCCATCACCCCGGTCTGCTGGTCGGCGAGCATCGCCTGGACCAGCTGGAATTCGCCGATCGCGGTCCCGCCCTGGGTTGCCGTGGCCGCGTAGGCCACGGATTCGTCGAGTGCGCGCTGCGCCGTCCCGACCGCCAGTGCGGCGATGTGCACGCGGCCGCGAGCCAGCGACGTCATCGCTGCCCGGTAGCCGATGTCCTCACTACCGCCCACCAGCGCGGTGTCGGGGACTCGCACGTCGGTGAAGCTGACGTCTGCGGTCCATGCACCCTCTTGGCCCATCTTCTTGTCCTTGGCGCCGACCTCAACCCCGGGGGCGTCGGCTGGGACCAGGAAAACCGCGATCCCGGCGCCCTTGTCGTCGGCCGGCCTGCTCCTGGCGAACGTGACGAAGAGGTCGGCGTTCGGAGCGTTGGTGATGAATCGCTTCTGGCCGTTGATGATCCAGTCTTCACGGTCGCGGACCGCCTTGGTCCGCAGGCCCGAGGGATTGGAGCCGGCACCCGGCTCGGTCAGCGCGAACGACGCGACCACCTCTCCCGAGGAGATCCCTTCCAGCCATGTCGACTTCTGCTCGTCGGTGCCGTAACCGACGAGGACCTGGCCGGCGATGCCGTTGTTGGTGCCGAACATCGACCGCAGTGCCAGCGAGGTGTAGCCGAGCTCCATCGCGAGTTCGACGTCCTGGGTGAGATCCAGTCCGAGGCCGCCCCACTCCTGCGGGATCGCGTAGCCGAACAGACCCATGGACTTCGCCTGCTCGCGCAGATCGTCGGGCACCTGATCGGCGGTCAGGATCTCCTGTTCGCGCGGTACCACCGCGTCACGGACGAACTGGCGGGTCGCTGCCAGGATCTGCTGGAAATCCTCGTCGCTGACTTCACTCGTCTGGCTGGCTGTGGTCACTCGGGTACTCCTCGGGAAACCGGCCGGGGTGGCCCGGAGATGGTGCGCAAGGTTCGGAACAAGGGTAGGGGCGCGTTCGGCCGATATCGTATATGAAATATGATGACGGTCCGGCGGCCGGTATGGTCCGGTCGGATCCCTGCAGGCGTGAGGACGGGTGAACAGGTGTCGTTGCTGACAGGTCAAATCGCGGTGGTCACCGGTGGGGCTCAGGGGCTGGGCTTCGCGATCGCACAGCGCTTCGTCGACGAAGGCGCCCGAGTGGTGCTCGGGGACGTGAACATCGACGCCACCCGCGCGGCCGCCGACAAGCTCGGCGGCGACGACGTGGCACGCGCGGTGCGCTGCGATGTCACCGACTCCGGCGAAGTCGAAGCGCTGGTCGCCGCCGCGGTGGACGAGTTCGGCGCCTTGGACGTCATGGTCAACAACGCCGGCATCACCCGTGACGCGACGATGCGCAAGATGACCGAAGAGCAGTTCGACCAGGTCATCGCCGTCCATCTGAAAGGCACCTGGAACGGTCTTCGCGCCGCAGCGGCGGTGATGCGGGAGCAGAAGCGCGGCGCCATCGTCAACATGTCGTCGATCTCCGGCAAGGTCGGTATGGTCGGCCAGACCAACTACTCGGCGGCCAAGGCCGGCATCGTCGGGATGACCAAAGCCGCGTCCAAGGAACTGGCCTACCTCGGGGTGCGGGTCAACGCCATCCAGCCGGGACTCATCCGGTCGGCGATGACAGAAGCCATGCCGCAACGTATCTGGGACTCCAAGGTGGCCGAGGTTCCACTGGGCCGCGCCGGCGAGCCCGAAGAGGTCGCGAACGTCGCGTTGTTCCTGGCCTCGAACCTGTCGTCGTACATGACCGGCACAGTCCTGGAGGTCACGGGCGGACGGCATCTGTGATGCGTGAAGCGGTGATCTGCGAGCCCGTGCGCACCCCGATCGGGCGCTACAACGGGATGTTCAGGTCGCTGACCGCCGTCGAACTCGGCGTGACCGCGGTGCGGGGGCTGCTCGCCCGCACCGGCGTCGCGCCGGAGACCGTCGAGGACGTCGTGGTCGGGCACTGCTATCCGAGCATGGAGGCGCCGGCAATAGGCCGGGTTATCGCGCTGGACGCCGGACTGCCGGTGACGGTGCCGGGTATGCAGATCGACCGCAGGTGCGGATCCGGACTGCAGGCCGTGATCCAGGCGGCCCTGCAAGTGGCAAGCGGCAACAACGATCTCGTCATCGCCGGCGGTGCCGAGTCGATGAGCAACGTGGTGTTCCACTCGACCGACATGCGGTGGGGCGGCGCGAAAAACGGCATCACCGTGCACGACGCGCTGGCCCGCGGGCGCACCACCGCCGGCGGGAAGAACTACCCGGTCCCGGGCGGCATGCTCGAAACCGCGGAGAACCTGCGCCGCGAATACGGCATCCCACGCGAGGAGCAGGACGAGCTGGCCGTGCTGTCGCACCGGCGGGCCGTCACCGCACAAAAAGACGGACTGCTCGCCGAGACCATCATCCCCGTGACGGTGACCACCCGGTCGGGGACACAGGTCGTCGACACCGATGAGCATCCGCGGGCGGACACCTCGCTGGAGTCCTTGGCCAAGCTCAAACCTGTTCTCGCCAAATCGGATTCGGATGCCACGGTGACGGCCGGCAACTCCAGCGGCCAGAATGACGCCGCCTCGATGTGTCTGGTCACCACGCCCGAGAAGGCCGCCGATCTGGGTCTGCGCCCGTTGGTGCGGTTGGTGTCGTGGGGTGTGGCCGGGGTCGCGCCCGACGTCATGGGCATCGGGCCGGTCCCGGCGAGCGAGGTCGCGCTGGCGAAAGCCGGGTTGGCGCTGTCCGATATGGATCTGATCGAGCTCAACGAGGCGTTCGCCGCCCAGGCCCTGGCCTGTATGCGCGCTTGGAAATTCACGCCGGCAGACCTGGAACGCACCAACGTCCACGGCTCGGGCATCTCCCTGGGACATCCGGTCGGGGCCACCGGGGGCCGCATGCTGGCGACACTGGCACGGGAACTGCATCGCCGGGACGGCCGCTACGGCCTTGAGACGATGTGCATCGGCGGCGGACAGGGTCTGGCCGCGGTCTTCGAAAGGGTGGCATCGTGACCAGACTGGCGCAGACGCTGGGGCTCACCGAGTTCCAGACTGAGATCGTCGCGACGGTAAGGCAATTCGTCGACAAAGAGGTCATCCCGACCGCGCAGGAGCTCGAGCACTCCGACACCTACCCCCAGGCGATCGTCGACGCCATGAAGGAGATGGGTCTGTTCGGGCTGATGATCCCCGAGGAATACGGCGGGCTGGGGGAGTCACTGCTGACCTACGCGTTGTGCGTCGAAGAACTGGCGCGCGGCTGGATGAGCGTGTCGGGGGTGATCAACACCCACTTCATCGTGGCCTACATGGTCCGCCAGCACGGCACCGATGCGCAGAAGGGCCACTTCCTGCCGCGGATGGCCACCGGGGAGACCCGGGGGGCGTTCTCGATGTCGGAACCGGAGCTCGGCTCTGACGTGGCGGCCATCCGGACACGGGCCAGGGACAACGGCGACGGCACCTACACCATCGACGGACAGAAGATGTGGCTCACCAACGGGGGCAGTTCGACCCTGGTCGCCGCGCTGGTCCGCACCGATGAGGGCGCCGACAAGCCGCACCGCAACCTGACCGCGTTCCTGATCGAAAAGCCCACGGGGGTCGGGGAAGTCGTGCCCGGACTGACCATCCCCGGCAAGCTCGACAAGCTGGGCTACAAGGGCATCGACACCACTGAGCTGATCTTCGACGGTTACCGTGCCCAGGCGTCCGACATTCTCGGCGAGGCCCCCGGTCAGGGCTTCTTCCAGATGATGGACGGCGTCGAGGTCGGACGCGTCAACGTCTCCGCCCGGGCGTGCGGGGTCGGTATCCGGGCGTTCGAGCTGGCCACTCGCTACGCCCAGCAGCGTCACACCTTCGGCAAACCGATCGCCGAACATCAGGCGATCGCCTTCCAGCTGGCCGAGATGGCGACCAAAGTCGAGGCCGCCCACCTGATGATGGTCAACGCGGCACGGCTCAAAGACTCCGGTGAGCGCAACGACGTGGCCGCGGGCATGGCCAAGTACTTCGCCAGCGAGGTGTGCGCCGAGGTCACCCAGCAGAGCTTCCGCATCCACGGCGGCTACGGCTACTCCAAGGAATACGAGATCGAACGGCTGATGCGTGACGCACCCTTCCTGCTGATCGGTGAGGGCACCAGCGAGATCCAGAAGAACATCATCAGCAAGCGGCTGCTGGCGGACTACCGGATCTGACAGGCGTGAGCATTCCGGACTTCGCGGCGAGGCCGCAGCTCGCCGAGGACGTGGCGCGTTTCGTGCGGCGCCGCATCTTCGAGGGGACGTATCCGGCCGGACAGTACATCCGCCTGGAGCAGCTGGCCGACGAACTCGGGATCAGCGTCACCCCGGTGCGTGAGGCCCTGTTCGGCCTGAGCGCCGAGGGACTCCTGACACAGTTGCCCCGGCGCGGATTCCTCGTGCTGCCCATCACCCGCCGCGACATCGCCGACGTGGCCGACGTGCAGGCCCACATCGGCGGGGTGCTGGCCAGTCGCGCCGCCGAACTCATCACCGACGAGCAGCTGCTGGCACTCGGTCGGGTGCAGGACCAGCTGGAGGCGGCCTACCACGCCGACGATCATGAAGCCGCGGTGCGGCTCAACCACGAGTTCCACCGCGGCGTCAACCTCACGGCGGGCTCACCCAAGCTCGCCCAGCTGATGGGACAGATCACCAGATTCGCGCTGGAATCGGTGTATCCGACCGTCCAGGGGTGGCCGGCGCAGTCGATGCGCGACCACCGCGCGCTGCTCGCGGCGTTGAAGGCACGCGACGGTGAGGCCGCGCGCGCGGCGATGTCGGAACACCTGTGCGCCGCGGCAGGTCCGCTGATCGACCATCTCACCAAGCGCGGCGTGATCGGATGATGCGCGAGCAGACACAAACTCGCACGCTGATGCGCTGAATCGTGCGAGTTTGTGTCTGCTCGCGCAGAGGGAGGTAGGCATGGGGGTTCTCGACGGCATCCGCGTACTGGACTACGGCCGCTTCATCGCGGCGCCGTGGTGTTCTGCGCTGCTGGCGGACATGGGCGCCGACGTCATCAGGGTGGAAAAGCGCGAGGGCGGCGAAGACCGGTGGGTGCAGTCGGTCACCGCCGGCGGCGAGGGCGGCACATTCCTGCAGTGCAATCGCAACAAGCGTTCGCTGACCTTGGATTCCACCACCGACGAGGGCAAGGAGATCACCCGCAGACTGGTCGCCGACGCCGACATCGTGGTCGCCAACATGCCCGCCGGGGGGATGCGGACCAGCGGTCTGGACTACGACACCCTGCGAGCCGTCAAGCCCGACATCATCCTCGCCAGCGCGACCGCGTACGGCGAGGGCGGCCCCTATAGCGAGCGCATCGGCTTCGACGGCGCGGGACAGGTGATGTCGGGTGCGGTGTACCGGCAGGGCCTGCCTGACTTGCCGATACGGACAGTCGTGCCGTACGCCGATTTCGGCACTGCGCTGACCTTGACGATCGGTGTGATGATGGCTCTGTTTCATCGTGACCGCACCGGCGAGGGCCAGCACGTCGAGGGCGCGCTGCTGCCCACTGCGCTGATGCTGTCCAACGCGTTCCTGATCGAACGCGACCTGCTCGGCGCCGACAAGCCACGCATGGGCAATCAGGGCGCCTCGGTGGCGCCCTGCGACCTGTACCGCACACGGGACGACGGGTGGGTGCTGCTGCAGATCGCCGGTCCGTCGATGTTCAAGCGCTGGTGTGATCTGGTGGGCCGGCCCGGGCTGTTCGAGGATCCGCGCTTCGCCGACGACGACCTGCGGTGGCAGCACGGTGACGTGCTCAACGACATCATGGCGCGGTGGTGTGCCGACAAGACCAAGGCCGAAGTGCTCGAACTGCTGGAGGCCGCCAAACTTCCCGCCGCGCCGATGCACTCGACGCAGGAGGTGCTCGACGACCCGCACGTGCGGGCCATGGGGCACTTGCAGCGGGTCCCGTTCCCCGGCGCGCCGCGAGACGTCCCGATCATCGAGACCCCGTTTCGGCTGTCAGCCACCCCGGGTGAGATCCGCAGCCGCGCACCGCTGCTCGGCGAGCACACCGACGAGATTCTCCTCGAGATCGGATACGGCGCCGAGCAGGTCGCCCAGCTCCGGGAGCAGCAGGTGGTCTGATCGCTCAGGACTGTGCGAGCAGCGCGCGCAGCCGGGCCACATCGATCTTGCCGGTGGCCCCCCGCGGTACGTCGTCCTCGTCGAGCAGCCTCCACACGGTCGGTACCTTGAAACTGCTCAGCACCTCGCGGGCCGCCGAATGAAGGCTCTCGACGGTGAGGTGCGGGTCACCTACGATGGCGGCGGCCACGCGGTTGCCGTCGGGACCCGGCACATCGGTCACGAAGGCCATCCCGACCCCGTCGAGTGCCCGTAGCGCCTGCTCGACCTCGGACGGATACACCGTGGCCCCGCGCACCTTGAACATGTCGTCGGAACGGCCGTGGTAGTACAGGAACCCGTCGGCGTCGAAACGGCCTAGTGTCCTGAGTCATTAATTCGGTTGCAGTAGTTGGCGATGCTTGCCAGGATCTGGTCGGCGGTCTTAGTCCAGACGTAAGGCTTGGGGTTGTCGTTCCAGGTGTCGATCCAGGCACGGATATCGGCGTTGAGTTGCCGCACCGAGGTGTGAGTGGAGCGGCGCAGTTTCTTGGTGGTCAGCTCGGCAAACCAGCGCTCGACGAGATTGAGCC
>NZ_JBTBFV010000063.1:0-30237 GCF_054786995.1 Mycobacterium sp. ZZG | reverse complement strand
TACAGTTACGGCGGTCCATAGCGGCAGGGAAACGCCCGGTCCCATCCCGAACCCGGAAGCTAAGCCTGCCAGCGCCGATGATACTACCCACACGGGTGGAAAAGTAGGACACCGCCGAACACAAATTAGGAATCGCCCCCCACAATTGCGTGGGGGGCGATTTCCATTTCCGGACACCGCCATTTCCATTCTTTTATCGCAGTCATTTCTGAAACGCAGATTATGTGGCTGCAGAGCCGGCCCGTATCCTTTTCGACGTGCCCCAAGACAATCAGGGCGGCCGCGGCGATCGTAGACCCAGCCGCAGCTCGAACGACAACCGGCAGCGTCCGCGGCGCGATCAGCGCTCGGGGGCGCCGCGCACCTCGGGTCCGAACCGGGCGCGCGCCGCCCAGCCCCGCCCCGAGAGCGACGATCGTGCCAGCGGTCCGCCGATCCCCAAGGAGATCGAAGCGCGACAGCTCGCCCCCGAGATCCGCGGAGAACTGACCACCCTCGACCGCAGCACCGCCGACGTGGTGGCCCGGCACCTGGTCGCCGCCGGCGAGCTGCTCGAGGAGGACCCCGAAGCGGCGTTGGCGCATGCCCGCGCCGCGCGTGCTCGGTCGGGAAGGATCGCGGCGGTACGCGAGGCCGTCGGTATCGCGGCCTATCAGTGCGGCGACTGGGCCCAGGCACTCGCCGAACTGCGGGCGGCGCGCCGAATGGGAAGTCGCTCACCGCTGTTGGCGTTGATCGCGGATTGCGAGCGTGGTGTCGGACGTCCTGAACGCGCCATCGAACTCGCCCGATCACCGGAGGCCGCGGCGCTGACCGGAGACGACGCCGACGAGCTGCGCATTGTCGTGGCGGGTGCGCGATCAGATCTGGGCCAACACGAACAGGCGCTCGCCGTGCTGTCGACCCCGACCCTCGATCCGGACCGCAGCGGCCAGACAGCTGCGCGTCTGTTCTACGCCTACGCCGACACCCTGCTGGAGCTCGGCCGCAACGACGAGGCGCTGCAGTGGTTCCTGCATGCCGCAGCCGCCGACGTCGACGGTGTCACCGACGCCGAAGAACGTGTCACGGAGCTGTCCTGACGTGAGCGCCCTTGTGCAGCAGCATGATTGTCTGCTGCTCGACCTCGACGGCACGGTGTTCCGCGGCCACGCACCCACCCCGGGGGCGGTCGACACGCTGGCTGCGATCGACCCTCGCGTGCTGTTCGTGACGAACAACGCCTCCCGCGACGCCGAACAGGTCGCCGCGCACCTGCGTGAGCTGGGTTTCGCGGCCGCCGCCGACGACGTCGTCACCAGCGCCCAGAGCGCGGCGCGGTTGCTGGCCGACCAACTCCCGCCCGCCGCCAAGGTCCTCGTGGTCGGGACCGACGCGTTGGCCGGGGAGGTCGCCGGCGCGGGGCTGACCCCGGTCCGCGCCTTCGCGGACGGCCCGGTCGCGGTGGTGCAGGGCCATTCGCCGGACACCGCGTGGCCGGCCCTGGCCGAGGCGGCGCTCGCGATCCGGGCCGGAGCGCTGTGGATCGCCGCCAACGTCGACAAGACGCTGCCCTCGGAACGCGGTCTGCTGCCCGGGAACGGTTCGATGGTGGCCGCGCTGCGCACCGCCACCGACCGGGATCCGCAGGTGGCCGGGAAACCGGCGCCCGCGTTGATGCAGGATGCGCTGGCCCGCGGCGAGTTCGAGCGCCCGCTGGTGGTCGGGGATCGGCTCGACACCGACATCGCCGGCGCCAACGCAGCGCAGCTGCCCAGCCTGATGGTGTTGTGCGGGGTCAACTCTGCCGACGACGCCATCTGGGCGAGTAGCGAGCAGCGTCCGACCTACCTGGCCGAAGACCTCCGGGCGCTGGCCGTCGGTCAGGCCGACACGTTGCGCGTCGCGCCGCATCCGGGCTGGCGGGTCGACGTCGACGCCACGGCGGTCACGCTGAGCGCCACCGGGTCAGACCCGGGCGACCTGCTGTCCGCGGTGCGTGCCCTCGCCGCGGCGGTGTGGGAGGCGGGAATCGAACGCCGTCCGGTCCGCGCGGCCGACGACGCGTCCCGACAGGCCGTGCAGCGGTGGACGCTGCTGTCCGCTCGCATCGACTAGCGTGAACTCCGCTATGACCAACGATCCCGACCAGATCCGCACCCAGGTGACCGAACTGCTGGGTGAGCCGATCGATGTGTCGGCGGCTGACCTGGACTCCGTCGCGGCGCGCCTCGAGCAGGCGCACGATCTGCTGGTGCGCGCGCTGGAATCCGTCGAGAAGGGCTGACCCGCGTGGCGCGTCGCGCACGTGTTGACGCCGAACTGGTTCGACGAGGGCTGGCCCGCTCGCGCCAGCAGGCGGCCGAGCTGATCGGCGCCGGCCGGGTCCGGGTGGACGGTATGCCCGCGGCCAAGCCCGCCACCGCGGTGTCGGTGACCGCGCATCTGACCGTCGAGGGCGGCGACGCCGACTCCTGGGTGTCGCGGGGCGCCCACAAACTCATCGGCGCGCTCGACGCGTTCGGATTGTCCGTCGAGAACCGCCGCTGCCTGGACGCCGGGGCCTCGACCGGCGGCTTCACCGAGGTGCTGCTGCACCGCCAGGCCCGCGAGGTGATCGCCGTCGACGTCGGCTACGGCCAACTGGCCTGGTCGCTGCGCACCGACCCGAGGGTGACGGTGATGGAGCGCACCAACGTCCGCGAACTCACCCCGGAGGCGATCGGCGGATCCGTCGATCTGGTCGTCGCAGACCTGTCGTTCATCTCGCTGGCGACGGTGCTGCCCGCACTGACGACCTGCGCGTCACCGGACGCCGATATCGTTCCTATGGTGAAACCTCAATTCGAGGTCGGCAAGGAACGGGTCGGTGGCGGCGGCGTGGTGTCCGATCCGTTGCTCCGCGCCGACGCGGTGCTCTCGGTGGCCCGGCGTGCCGCGGAACTGAACTGGCATGCCGTGGCCGTCACCGCCAGTCCACTGCCCGGCCCGGCGGGTAACGTCGAGTACTTCCTGGACCTGCGCACCCGCGGTGAGCACTCCCTGCAGGGCGACGAGCTGGAGGCCGCGGTACGTCGCGCGGTCGAGGAGGGGCCGCAATGAGCGAACGCACCATCCTGCTGGTCTTGCACACCGGTCGTGAGGAAGTGACCGAGGTGGCCCGGCGGGTCGAAAAAGTGTTGTCCGACAACGGCATCGCCTTGCGTGCATTGTCCGCCGAAGCGGTCGATCGCGGACCCATCCACCTGGCTCCCGACGACATGCGGGCGCTCGGCGTGGAGATCGAGGTCGTCGACGCGGACGAGAGGGCCGCCGAAGGATGCGAGCTGGTGCTGGTGCTCGGCGGCGACGGCACCTTCCTGCGCGCCGCCGAACTGGCCCGCAACGTCGAGATCCCGGTGCTCGGGGTGAACCTCGGCAAGATCGGCTTCCTGGCAGAAGCCGAGGCCGAGGCCATCGACAAGGTGCTCGACCACATCATCCGGCGCGACTACCGGGTCGAGCACCGGATGACCCTTGACGTCGCCGTGCGCGCCGAAGGCCGGCTGATCGACCGCGGGTGGGCACTCAACGAGGCAAGCCTGGAGAAGGGGACGCGGCTGGGCGTGCTCGGTGCGCTCCTGGAGGTGGACGGACGCCCGGTGTCGTCGTTCGGTTGCGACGGGGTGCTGGTGTCGACCCCGACCGGGTCCACGGCGTACGCGTTCTCGGCGGGCGGCCCGGTGCTGTGGCCGGACCTGGAGGCGATCCTGGTGGTGCCGAACAATGCGCATGCGCTGTTCGCCCGCCCGATGGTGACCAGCCCCGATGCGTTGATCGCGATCGAGATCGAAGCCAGCGGTCACGACGCGCTGGTGTTCTGCGACGGCCGGCGGGACATGGTCGTGCCTGCCGGTGGCCGCCTGGAGGTGACCCGGTGCGCCACACCGCTGAAGTGGGTGCGGCTGGACAGCGCGCCGTTCACCGATCGGCTGGTACGCAAGTTCCGGCTTCCGGTCACGGGGTGGCGCGGACAGTAGTGCTAGCAGAAATCCGAATCGAGGCACTCGGTGCGATCAACGCCGCCACCGCGGAGTTCGACGGCGGACTGACCGTGCTGACCGGCGAGACCGGTGCCGGCAAGACCATGGTGGTCACCGGCCTGCACCTGCTCGGGGGTGCCCGCGCCGACGCGACCAAGGTGCGTTCGGGCGCCGAGCGCGCCGTCGTCGAGGGCCGGTTCACGACGGTCGAGCTGGGCGCGGAGGTCGCCGGGCAGGTCGACGAGATCCTGGACTCCTGCGGCGCCGAACGCGACGACGACGGGAGCATCATCGCCGCCCGCTCCGTGAGCCGGGACGGACCGTCGCGGGCCTATCTGGGGGGCCGCAGTGTCCCGGCTCGATCCTTGAGCGGCTTCACCAACGAACTGCTCACCCTGCACGGACAGAACGACCAGCTGCGGTTGATGCGGCCGGACGAGCAACGCGCCGCCCTCGACCGGTACGCCGAGGTGAGCGCTTCGCTGCAGCGCTACCGCACGGCCCGCGACGTCTGGCTGGAAGCCCGGCGCGACCTCGACGACCGCCGGCGGCGGGCCCGCGAGATGGCGCAGGAAGCCGACCGCCTGCAGTTCGCGCTGAACGAGATCGAGGTCATCGACCCGCAGCCCGGGGAGGACGAGGGCCTGGTCGCCGACATCCGCCGGCTTTCCGAGCTCGACGCGTTGCGCGATGCCGTGCAGACCGCCAGGGCGGCGCTGTCCGGGGAGGGTGACGACGGCTTCTCCGCCGCCCACGCGGTGGGGCAGGCGCGCTCGGCGCTGGAAGGCACCGATGACGTCCCGCTCAAGACGCTGGCCGAGCAGCTCGGCACCGCGCTGACGGTGCTGGTCGACGTATCCGGCGAGCTCGGGCATTATCTGGACGAATTGCCAACGGACACAAGCACTCTGGAAACCAAGTTGGCGCGCCAGGCGGAGCTGCGCACGTTGACGCGCAAGTACGCCGCCGACGTCGACGGTGTGCTCGATTGGGCCCGCGAGGCCCGCGACCGGCTCGCCCAGCTCGACGTGTCCGAGGAAGCACTGGCCGGGCTGGAACGTCGGGTCGACGAGCTGCAGGCCAAGGTGATCGCCACGGCGCAGGACCTGACCAAGGTCAGGGCCAAGGCCGCCAAGGGCTTGTCCAAGGCGGTCACCACCGAACTGGCCGGCCTGGCGATGGCCGGCGCCCAGTTCGTGATCTCGGTGAGCCCGCTGCCGGCACGCGCCGACGACACCGCCCCGCTGCCCCTGCCGTCGGGGGTCACCGTGCACGCCGGCCGCGACGGAGTCGACGCCGTCGAGTTCGGGTTCGCCGCGCACGGCGGCTCCGACCTGCTCCCGCTGAACAAGAGTGCCTCGGGCGGTGAGCTGTCCCGGGTGATGTTGGCCCTGGAAGTCGTGCTGTCCGCGTCGAGCGAGGGCACCACCATGGTTTTCGACGAGGTCGACGCCGGCGTGGGCGGACGAGCCGCCGTGCAGATCGGGCGACGGCTGGCCCGGCTGGCGCGCACCCACCAGGTCATCGTCGTCACACACCTGCCGCAGGTCGCCGCCTACGCCGACGTGCACCTCGTCGTCGAAGGGGTCGCCGGGGGCGCCGCCGGCAAGCCCAAGGCGAAATCCAGCGGAGTGCGGCGCCTCGACGAGGACGACCGTGTGGCCGAACTGGCCAGGATGCTGGCCGGGCTGGGGGAGTCCGACAGCGGCCGCGCGCACGCGCGCGAGCTGCTGGATGCCGCCCGGGGCGAGCGCGCCGCCACCGGCTGACAGGTTCGGCGCCCTGTTACTCGTGTGACAGAAGACAACTTGTGAGGCTGGTGTTACGGCGCGCCTCCAACGGATTCCGGTCGTCGCCGCACAGAATCCACCCATGAAGATGTCAGCGCTGCTGTCCCGTAATGCCAGCCCACGGCCAGGTATCACCGGCACTGCCCGCGTGGACCGCGACATCGATCGACTCCTCAGACGGGTGACCCCCGGCGACATCGTCGTCATCGACGCCCTCGACCTGGACCGCGTCACCGCCGACGCACTGGTCGATGCCGGCGTCACCGCAGTGGTCAACGCGTCCGCGTCGATCTCGGGCCGCTATCCCAACCTCGGGCCCGAGGTCCTGGTCGCCAACGGCATCACGCTGATCGACAGCACCGGCCCTGAGGTGTTCAAGAAGGTCAAGGACGGCGCCCGCATCCGGCTCAACGAGGGCGGTGTGTATTCCGGCGACCGCCGGCTGGTCCTGGGCACCGAGCGCACCGACGCCGACATCCACGAACTGATGCAGGAGGCCAAGGGCGGGCTGGTGGCCCACCTCGAGGCGTTCGCGGGCAACACCATCGAGTTCATCCGCAGCGAGAGCCCGCTGCTGATCGACGGGATCGGCATACCCGACATCGACGTGGACCTCAACCGCAGGCATGTGGTGATCGTCGCCGAGGAGGAGAACGCGGCCGCCGACCTCAAGGCGCTCAAACCGTTCATCAAGGAGTATCAGCCGGTGCTGGTCGGGGTCGGTTCCGGCGCCGACATCCTGCGCAAGGCCGGCTACCGGCCGGCACTGATCGTCGGCGACCCCGACAAGATCAGCACCGAGGTGCTGCGCTGCGGCGCCCAGGTGGTACTGCCCGCCGACGCCGACGGCCATGCCGCCGGTCTTGAGCGGATCCAGGACCTCGGCGTGGGCGCGATGACGTTTCCCGCCGCGGGATCGGCCGCCGACCTGGCCCTGCTCCTGTGTGACCACCACGGCGCGTCCTTGATCGTCACGGTGGGCCACACGGCGAGCATCGAGGAGTTCTTCGACCGCACCCGCCAGCAGAGCAACCCGTCGACGTTCCTGACCCGGATGAAGGTGGGCGAGAAGCTCGTCGACGCCAAGGCCGTCGCCACCCTGTACCGCAGCCGCGTCTCCGGCGGCGCCGTCGCGCTGCTGGTGTTGGCCATGCTGATCGCGGTGATCGCGGCGCTGTGGGTGTCTCGCGCCGACGCCGCAGTGATCGAGTGGGTGTCCCAGTACTGGAATCAGTTCCTGCTCTGGGTCCAGGGTCTGGTGTCGTAGGGGAGCAACGGTGATCTCGCTGCGTTCGCACGCCATTTCGTTGGCCGCCGTCTTCCTGGCGCTGGCCATCGGCGTGGCCCTGGGGTCGGGGCTGCTGTCCAACACGGTGCTGTCCGGCCTGCGCGACGACAAGCAGGAGATGCAGCAGCAGATCGACACGTTGACCGGTGACCGCAACGCCCTCAACGAGAAGCTCAAGGCTGCAGGCGATTTCGACGCCCAGGTGGCGCCGCGGATCCTGCGTGACACCCTGGCCCGGAAATCGGTGGTGATCTTCCGCACCCCCGACGCCGCCGACAACGACATCGACGGGCTGACCCGGCTGATCTCTCAGGCCGGCGGCACGCTCGCCGGCACCGTCGGCCTGACGCAGCAGTTCGTCGACGCGAACTCGGCGGAGAAGCTGCTGTCGGTGGTCAACTCGCCGATCGTCCCGGCCGGAGCCCAGCTGAGCACGACCACCGTCGACCAGGGATCCCAAGCCGGTGATCTGCTCGGTATCTCGCTGCTGATCGACCGCGATCCGAAGAAGCCGCCCGTGAACGACGATCAGCGCGCCACCGTGCTGGCCGCGCTGCGCGACACCGGCTTCGTGACCTACGGCACCGAACGCATCGGCGCCGCCGACACCGCGCTCGTGGTCACCGGCGGCGCTCTCGGCGAGGACGCCGGTAATCAGGGCGCGACCGTCGCACGGTTCGCCGCGGGACTCGCGCCCCACGGTTCGGGAACCGTGCTCGTCGGCCGTGACGGGTCGGCCACCGGTACCTCCGCGGTCGCAGTGACCAGGGCCGATGCGGCGATGAAGAACGCCGTCAGCACCGTCGACGACATCGACAGCGAATCCGGCCGGATCACCTCGGTGCTCGCGCTGGGCGTGTTGATCAACGGCGGTCGCCCGGACCAGTTCGGGATCGGGCCGGGAGCGACGTCGGTCACCGTCGCGCAGTAGCCCGGCGCGTCAACAACAACGCGTCCCGGTCGGTGTTAGGGTGGGGTTCCGTGGGTCGGCAGGCCCCAAACCGGGTGCGAACCCAGCGAAACAAGCCCTGCCCGGTCATCACGGAGGTAGTTCTTGCCAGCGTTACGCAAGCACCCGCAAACGGCCACCAAGCACCTCTTCGTGACCGGTGGCGTGGTGTCCTCCCTCGGCAAAGGTCTCACGGCGTCCAGCCTGGGCCAGTTGCTGACCGCGCGGGGGCTGCAGGTGACCATGCAGAAGCTCGACCCTTATCTGAACGTCGACCCGGGGACGATGAACCCGTTCCAGCACGGTGAGGTGTTCGTCACCGAGGACGGCGCGGAGACCGACCTCGACGTCGGCCACTACGAGCGCTTCCTGGACCGTGATCTGTCCGGGTCGGCCAATGTGACCACCGGACAGGTCTATTCGACGGTCATCGCCAAGGAACGCCGCGGCGAGTACCTCGGCGACACCGTCCAGGTGATCCCGCACATCACCGACGAGATCAAACGCCGCATCCTGGCCATGGACGCCACCGACAACGAGGGCAACCGGCCGGATGTGATCATCACCGAGATCGGCGGCACCGTCGGCGACATCGAGTCGCTGCCGTTCCTCGAGGCGGCCCGCCAGGTCCGCCACGAGGTCGGCCGGGAGAACTGCTTCTTCCTGCACTGCTCGCTGGTTCCGTTCATGGCGCCGTCCGGTGAGCTCAAGACCAAACCGACGCAGCACTCGGTGGCCGCACTGCGCAGCATCGGCATCACGCCGGACGCGCTGATCCTGCGCTGTGACCGCGACGTGCCCGAGCCGCTCAAGAACAAGATCGCGTTGATGTGCGACGTCGACATCGACGGCGTCATCTCCACCCCGGACGCCCCGTCGATCTACGACATCCCGAAGGTCCTGCACCGCGAGGAACTCGACGCGTACGTGGTGCGGCGGCTGAACCTGCCGTTCCGCGACGTGGACTGGACCCAGTGGAACGATCTGCTGCGTCGCGTGCACGAGCCCCGCGAGACCGTGCGAATCGCGTTGGTGGGCAAATACATCGATCTGTCCGACGCCTACCTGTCGGTCGCCGAGGCGATCCGCGCCGGTGGGTTCGCCCACCACGCGAAGGTCGAGATGCAGTGGATCGCCTCCGACGACTGCGAGACCGACGCCGCGGCCGCGGTGGCACTGGCCGATGTCGACGGTGTGCTGATTCCTGGCGGGTTCGGCATCCGCGGCATCGAAGGCAAGATCGGGGCCATCCGGTATGCGCGCAAGCGCGGCCTGCCGGTGCTGGGCCTGTGCCTGGGTCTGCAGTGCATCGTCATCGAAGCGGCCCGCTCGGTCGGGCTGACCGAGGCGAACTCCGCGGAGTTCGACCCGGCCACACCCGATCCGGTGATCTCGACGATGGCCGATCAGCGCGACGCGGTCGCCGGGGACGCCGACCTCGGCGGCACCATGCGGCTGGGCGCCTACCCCGCCGTTCTGGAGCCGGATTCGATTGTCGCGCAAGCTTATGGAGCGACCGAGGTGTCGGAGCGGCACCGGCACCGGTACGAGGTGAACAACGCCTACCGGGACCGGATCGCCGAGAGCGGGCTCCGCTTCTCGGGCACCTCACCGGACGGCCATCTCGTCGAGTTCGTCGAGTACCCGCCCGAGGTGCACCCGTTCCTCGTCGGCACCCAGGCCCACCCGGAGCTCAAGAGCCGTCCCACCCGTCCGCATCCGCTGTTCGACGCGTTCGTGGGCGCGTCGCTGGACTACAAGAACGCCGAGCGCCTGCCGGTGGAGATGCCGGAGATTCCCGAGCACGAACTGCGGCCCAACGGCGCCGAGCACGCTCTCGAGGACACCCCGGCTCGTGGCTGAGGGTGAGCGCGGGCGTCACGAGTTCACCACGGTCTCTTCGGAGACGATCTACGTCGGGAAGATCCTGGCGTTGCGCGCCGACGAGGTGCGCATGCCCGGCGGCGGCACCGCACGGCGCGAGGTCGTCGAGCACTTCGGTGCGGTCGCGGTCGTGGCGCTCGACTACGACGGCCGTATCACGCTGATACAGCAGTACCGGCATCCGTTCGGGCGCCGGCTCTGGGAACTGCCCGCCGGGCTGCTCGACTTCGGCGGCGAGCCGCCGCACGAGACCGCGGCGCGGGAGCTCGCCGAGGAAGCCGGCCAGGCGGCGCAGACCTGGCGCACCCTCGTTGACCTCGATTCGGCGCCCGGGTTCTGCGACGAGAGCGTGCGGGTGTTCCTGGCCACCGGCCTCAGCGACGTCGACCGGCCGCAGGCCCACGACGAGGAAGCCGACCTGACCCTGGAGCGGGTTCCTCTCGCCGACGCGGTGGCCAGGGTGTTCTCCGGGGACATCGTCAACTCGATCTCGGTGGCCGGCATCCTCGCCGCGCACACGATGCCGGACCCCTCGGTGCTGCGGCCGGTTGACGCCCCGTGGGTGGACCGGCCCCGGGCGTTCGCCCGCCGGATGGGGCATCCATGACCACCGGGGTGGAGCCGGCGGCGCTCGACGATCAGTTCCAGGGCTACCTGGACCACCTCGCGATCGAGCGCGGGGTGGCCGCGAACACCCTGAGCTCCTACCGTCGCGACCTGCGGCGCTACGCCGAGCACCTCGCGTCGCGCGGGGTCACCGACCTGGCCGGCGTGACCGAGGCCGACGTCACCGACTTCCTGGTGTCGCTGCGCCGCGGCGATCCCGACAACGGGGTGGTGCCACTGTCGGCGGTGTCGGCGGCCCGCGCCGTGATCGCGGTCCGCGGCCTGCACCGGTTCGCCGCCGCCGAAGGCATCACCACGGTCGACGTCGCCCGCGAGGTGAAGCCGCCGACGCCCGGTCGCCGGCTGCCCAAGAGCCTGAGCATCGACGAGGTGCTGGCCCTGCTGGAGGCCGCCGGCGGTGACAGCGACGCCGACGGCCCCCTGACCCTGCGCAACCGGGCGCTGCTGGAGCTGCTGTACTCCACCGGCGCCCGCATCTCCGAGGCGGTCGGCCTCGATGTCGACGACATCGACACCGAGGCCCGGTCGGTGCTGCTGCGCGGCAAAGGCGGGAAACAACGGCTGATCCCGATCGGGCGGCCCGCGGTCGGCGCGCTGGACGCCTACCTGGTGCGTGCCCGGCCCGACCTGGCGCGGCGCGGCCGCGGCACCCCCGCGATCTTCCTCAACGCCCGCGGCGGGCGGTTGTCCCGGCAGAGCGCGTGGCAGGTGCTGCAGGACGCCGCCGAACGCGCGGGCATCACCGCGACGGTGTCCCCGCACGTGCTGCGCCACTCCTTCGCCACCCATCTGCTCGACGGCGGCGCCGACGTCCGCGTCGTGCAGGAACTGCTCGGGCACGCGTCGGTGACCACCACGCAGATTTACACCATGGTCACCGTGAACGCGCTGCGCGAGGTGTGGGCCGGCGCCCACCCCCGGGCGCGGTAGCGGCCGGCGCCGGTCAGGCGCCGAGGTACTCCGACTCCAGCACCAGGTCGGGAAGCAGCGTCTGGTACTCGACGTGGGTCTTGTGTTCCAGGGTGTTCCAGCGGGTGCCCTGATGATCGCGCATGTGGCGGCGGTAGCCGGGGGCGCCGGGGATGCGCACGTTGTCGGCGACCACGATCGAGCCTCGGTGCAGCCACCCGCGCTGCTCGACGCTGAGCAGGTCCGGTAGATACGCCTTCTTGTCGTGGTCGATGAACAACAGGTCCACGCTGCCGGGGGAGACCCCGTGCTCGCCGGCGAGCACGTCGAGGGTGCGCCCGCCGTCGCCGAGGGTGCCTACCACGCAGATGACGCGGTCGGCCACCCCGGCGTGGGCCCAGATCCGCCGCGCGACCTCGGCGTTGGCGGCCGAGAACTCGACTGACAGCACGCGCGCCGACGGCGCAGCGCGCGCGATGCGCAGAGCGCTGTAGCCGCAGTATGTGCTCAATTCGAGCACCAGAGTCGGCGCGGCCCGGTGCACCGCGGCGTCGAGCAATACGCCTTTCTCGTCACCGATGTTGACCAGCATCGCCTCGCGTCGGGCGAAGGTGTCGATCGCGGCGAGCGCCGCATCGACGTCGCCATGTGGGGCGTGGGCCTCGACATAGGCCGCGCAGGCGTTCTCGCGGCCGTCGCCGATCTGGCCGGTGCGCACGAACGACGGCATGCCCCGGGCCAGCCGCGCCCACCGCTGTAGCGCGTTCATGCGGTCAGATTAGGCGACAGATCCGAGGTTGCCTGCGGGTCTGCCTCACCGATTCGTCGCTCCCCGTTAAACTTGCCCGGATGTCCGCCATGCCTGCAGGTTGCCTGACCAGCGAAGGTCCGGCATGACCGACCCGACGGGCGGTCCCGTGGACGCACCTGGGGCCCCGCTGGCCCCGGATCCCGAACCGGCCCCAGGTCTGACCGGCCGCCTCCCGCGGCAGATCCCCGAACCGGCGGCCCGCACGTCGCACGGACCGGCCAAGGTCATCGCGATGTGCAACCAGAAGGGCGGTGTCGGCAAGACCACGTCGACGATCAACCTGGGGGCCAGCCTCGCCGAGTACGGGCGGCGGGTGCTCCTGGTCGACCTCGACCCGCAGGGCGCGCTGTCAGCCGGCCTGGGCGTGCCGCACTACGAGCTCGAGCACACCGTGCACAACCTGCTGGTCGAGCCGAGGGTGTCGATCGATGAGGTGTTGATCAAGACCCGGGTGTCGGGCCTGGATCTGGTGCCGAGCAACATCGACCTGTCGGCGGCTGAGATCCAGCTCGTCAACGAGGTGGGCCGGGAGCAGACCCTGGCCCGCGCGCTGTACCCGGTGCTGGACCGCTATGACTACGTGCTGATCGACTGCCAGCCCTCGCTGGGTCTGCTGACCGTCAACGGGCTGGCGTGCAGCGACGGCGTGATCATTCCCACCGAGTGCGAGTTCTTCTCGCTGCGCGGGCTGGCGCTGCTGACCGACACTGTCGACAAGGTGCACGACCGGCTCAACCCGAAGCTGTCGATCAGCGGGATCCTGATCACCCGCTACGACCCCCGCACCGTGAACTCGCGGGAGGTGATGGCCCGCGTGGTGGAGCGGTTCGGCGATCTGGTGTTCGACACCGTCGTCACCCGCACCGTGCGCTTTCCGGAGACCAGTGTGGCCGGTGAGCCGATCACCACGTGGGCACCGAAATCTGCTGGTGCAGAGGCATATCGAGCGCTCGCGCGTGAGGTCATCCACCGGTTCGGCGCGTGAGCGAGACAAGGACCCCGCAGGAGCCCACCGACGCGAAGACCCAGGCCGGTTTCCAGGTTCGCCTGAGCAATTTCGAGGGCCCGTTCGACCTGCTGCTGCAACTCATTTTCGGCCACCGGCTCGACGTCACCGAGGTGGCGCTGCACAAGGTGACCGACGAGTTCATCGCCTACACCAAGGAGATCGGACCGCAGCTGGGCCTCGACGAGACCACCTCGTTCCTGGTGGTCGCCGCGACGCTGCTCGACCTGAAGGCGGCCCGGCTGCTGCCCGCCGGCGAGATCCACGACGAGGACGACCTGGCTCTGCTCGAGGTGCGCGACCTGCTGTTCGCGAGGCTGCTGCAGTACCGGGCGTTCAAGCACGTCGCGCAGATGTTCGCCGAGCTGGAGAGCGCGGCGCTGCGCAGCTACCCGCGCGCGGTGTCGCTGGAGGGCCGCTACTCCGACCTGTTGCCCGAGGTGATGCTGGGCGTCGACGCCGCCCGTTTCTCCGAGATCGCGGCGGCGGCGTTCACGCCCCGCCCCGTTCCGACGGTCGGCACCGACCATCTGCACCAGGTGTCGGTCTCTGTGCCCGAACAGGCCGCCAACCTGATCGCGCTGCTCGAACAGCGGGGGATCGGCCAGTGGGCCTCGTTCTCCGAACTCGTCTCCGACTGCCAGGTACCGATGGAAATCGTCGGACGGTTCCTCGCGCTCCTCGAGTTGTACCGGGCGCGGGCGGTAACATTCGAGCAGCCAGAGGCGCTTGGCGTGCTCCAGATCTCATGGACCGGAGAGCGGCCGAGCAGCCAACAGTTGGCGACCGCTGACGCGGAATAGAAAAGACTATGACAGAAGACATTTCGACCGGTACTGCGCCTGAGGCGGTAACCGACGTCGACCCCGGAACAGACGCGACCGACGAGAGCGACGAGGTTCCGGCCGCCGAATTGGACGACGACGAGCTGGACTCGGTGCTCGAAGCGCTGCTCCTGGTCGTCGACACCCCGGTGACAGTGGACACACTTGCCGGCGTCACCGAGCAGCCGTCGACGCGCGTGGCCGAGCGGCTGCAGCAGCTCGCGGCCGCGCTGGCCGCCCGCGACAGCGGCATCGACCTGCGGGAGGCGGCGGGCGGATGGCGGATGTACACGCGCTCGAAGTACGCCCCCTACGTCGAGAAACTGCTCCTCGACGGTGCGCGGTCCCGGCTGACCCGCGCCGCACTCGAGACCCTGGCGGTGGTGGCCTACCGGCAACCGGTCACCCGCGCCCGGGTCAGCGCGGTCCGCGGCGTCAACGTCGACGCGGTCATGCGCACCCTGCTGGCCCGCGGCCTGATCACCGAGGCAGGCACCGACGCCGATTCCGGGGCGGCGACGTTCGCCACCACCGAGCTGTTCCTCGAGCGGCTCGGGCTGACGTCGCTGACCGACCTGCCCGACATCGCACCTCTGCTTCCCGACGTCGACGTGATCGACGACATCAGCGAAACCCTCAGCGAAGAGCCGCGTTTCATGAAACTCAACGGCGCGTCCGCCCCCGAGGCGCCGGCCGCCATCGATGTGGATCAGGACTGAGAATGACAGACGACGACGGGGTCCGCCTGCAGAAGGTGTTGTCCCAGGCCGGAATTGCATCCCGCCGAGTAGCGGAGAAGATGATCCGGGACGGCCGGGTCGAGGTGGACGGGCAGATCGTCACCGAGCTCGGAACCCGGGTGGATCCCGCGGCCTCGGTGATCCGGGTCGACGGATCGCGGATCTCGATCGACGACACCCTGGTGCACCTGGCGATCAACAAGCCCCGCGGCATGCACTCGACGATGTCCGACGACCGCGGTCGACCCTGCGTCGGCGACCTGGTGGAGCACCGGGTGCGCGGCAACAAGAAGCTCTTCCATGTCGGGCGGCTGGACGCCGACACCGAGGGCCTGCTGCTGCTGACCAACGACGGGGAACTGGCGCACCGCTTGATGCACCCGTCGTTCGAGGTGCCCAAGTCCTATGTCGCGACGGTGCTCGGCTCGGTGCCCAAGGGGTTGGGCCGCAAGCTGCGTGACGGGATCGAGCTCGACGACGGGCCGGTCCGGCTCGACGATTTCGCGGTGGTAGACACCGTGCCCGGTCGTACGCTGGTGCGGGTGACGCTGCACGAGGGCCGCAAACGGATCGTGCGGCGGCTGCTGGGCGAGGTCGGCTTCCCGGTGCAGGAACTGGTGCGCACCGACATCGGCGCGGTCACCCTCGGTGATCAGCGTCCCGGCAGCATCCGGCCGTTGACCCAGAAGGAGATCGGCGAACTGTACAAGGCGGTGGGATTGTGAGCCCCTCGGTGGTGGTCGCGATCGACGGGCCTGCCGGGACCGGAAAGTCCACGGTGGCAAGGGGTTTGGCGACTTCGCTGAATGCCCGTTACCTCGACACCGGCGCGATGTACCGCATCGTGACGCTGGCGGTGCTGCGCGCCGGGGTCGATCCGGCCGATGCGGCGGCCGTCGGGGCCGTCGCGCAGACCGTCGAGTTGGCGGTCGGCAGCGATCCGGCTCAGGACCGGTCCTATCTGGCAGGCGAGGACGTTTCGCTCGAGATCCGCGGTGACGCCGTCACCAAAGCCGTGTCGGCGGTCTCGGCCGTACCGGCGGTGCGGGCCCGGCTGGTCGCACTGCAACGTGAATTGGCCTCGGCGCCCGACAGTGTCGTGGTCGAGGGCCGCGACATCGGAACTGTGGTGCTGCCCGATGCCGACGTCAAGATCTTCCTGACCGCCTCGGCGGAGGAGCGGGCCCGGCGCCGTCACGACCAGAACGTCGCCGCGGGTCTGCCCGGTGACTACGAGGCGGTGCTCGCCGACGTCCGGCGCCGCGACCACCTGGATTCCACCCGTGCGGTGTCGCCGTTGCGCGCCGCCGACGATGCGCTGGTGGTGGACACCAGCACCATGAACCAGTCCGAGGTCGTGACCTACCTGACCGGGCTCGTCGAACAGAAAGCTGGGGTCACCCGATGAGCGAGGACGGCACCTGGTCGCAGGAGAGCGATTGGGAGATCGGCGCCGAAGAGGTCGCGGACACGATCGAGGAGGTTTCCGCGCCGCCGCCGGTGATCGCCGTGGTCGGGCGGCCCAACGTCGGAAAGTCGACGCTGGTCAACCGGATCCTGGGCCGGCGCGAGGCGGTGGTGCAGGACGTCCCCGGCGTGACCCGGGACCGGGTGTCCTATGACGCGAGCTGGTCCGGTCAGCGTTTCGTCGTGCAGGACACCGGCGGCTGGGAACCCGACGCCAAAGGCCTGCAGCAGCTGGTCGCCGAGCAGGCCTCGGTGGCGATGCGCACCGCCGACGCCATCATCTTCGTGGTCGACTCCGTCGTCGGCGCCACCGCCGCCGACGAGGCCGCCGCAAAACTGTTGCAGCGCTCCGGGAAACCGGTGTTCCTGGCCGCGAACAAAGTCGACAACGAGCGGGGCGAAGCGGATGCGGCGGCGCTGTGGTCGCTCGGGCTGGGACAGCCGCACTCGATCAGCGCCATGCACGGCCGCGGCGTCGCCGACCTGCTCGATGTCGTCGTCGACGCGCTGCCCACCATCTCCGAGGTGGCCGGCGCCGGTGGCGGCGGTCCGCGCCGGGTGGCGCTGGTGGGCAAGCCCAACGTCGGCAAATCCTCGCTGCTGAATCGCCTGTCCGGCGACGAGCGGTCGGTGGTGCACGACGTGGCGGGAACCACCGTGGACCCGGTCGACTCGCTGATCGAGATGGACGGCAAGCTCTGGCGTTTCGTCGACACCGCGGGTCTGCGCCGCAAGGTCGGGCAGGCCAGCGGCCACGAGTTCTACGCCTCGGTGCGCACCCATGGCGCGATCGACGCCGCCGAGGTGGCGATTGTGCTCGTCGACGCGTCGCAGCCCCTGACCGAACAGGACCAGCGCGTGCTGTCGATGGTGATCGAGGCGGGGCGGGCGCTGGTGCTGGCGTTCAACAAGTGGGACCTGGTCGACGAAGACCGTCGCTACCTGCTCGACCGTGAGATCGATCTGCAGCTCGCGCAACTGCAGTGGGCGCCGCGGGTGAACATCTCGGCCAAGACCGGCCGCGCGGTGCAGAAACTGGTGCCCGCACTGGAGACCGCGCTGCGGTCCTGGGACACCCGGGTGCCGACCGGCCGGCTCAACACGTTCTTCAAGGAGGTCGTCGCCGCGACGCCGCCACCGGTGCGCGGCGGTAAGCAGCCCCGGATCCTGTTCGCCACCCAGGCGACCGCGCGTCCGCCGACCTTTGTGCTGTTCACCACCGGGTTCCTGGAGGCCGGCTATCGCCGCTTCCTGGAACGCAAACTGCGTGAGACGTTCGGGTTCGAGGGCAGTCCGATCAGGATCAATGTGCGCGTCCGGGAGAAGAGGGGCGCTAAGTCCCGCCGGTGACGTCGGTGACGTCGGTGACGTCCGGCAGCGGTGGGGCCGGCTCGTCGGCGAGCAGCTCGGCCAGGGCGGCCCAGTAGGCGGGCGCCCGCGGGTAGTCGCTGTGGGTCTGCACCTCGGCGAGGTAGTCGACCCGGACGACTTCCTCCGCGAACGGGTCGATCGGATTGGCGGGGTAGCCGTACGCCGGGAAACCGAGATAATCGGTGCGGCGCCACAGGTTTCGCCACCGCAGCCTGCCGTCCGCCGAGAGCCGGCCGACGACGGACTCGCTGCGCGAGGCGCCGATGACCTCGTCGGCGCCGAACCGACGCGGGTGAGCCTCGATCTCGTGCGACCACGGGTCCGGTGTCCACAGGCTGCTCGACGCGCACGCCTGGACGCCGAGCACGTTCGGGCCGAGCAACTCCGGTAAGATACGGCTGAAGTACGCGCGCAGCTGGCTGCCGTAGGTCAGCAGCGAGATGCGGGACTTGTCGGCGATCCGCGGCGACAGCAGGACTGCCACCGCGAGCGCCGATCCCAGGTTGTGCGCCGACAGGACGATCCGCCGCTCGGCGACGATCTGGGCCGGGGCCTCGCGTGAGGTCAGCCAGACGCGGCACCGCTCGATCAGTTCCGGCACCGCGCGCTCGGCATAGCAGGGCGGCGCCAACGGGTGCCCGGCGCGCGGCAGGAAACACATGAGATCCCACGCCAGCCCGAGCGGACGGGCTCCGCCCAGCAGGCTTCCGCCGACCGTGAGCACGACGAGGGTGACCCCACTGCCGGCGAGCACCAGCATCCCGAGGTCGAGGGCGGTCCGCAGCGCGGCGACGTTCTGCCCCCGCCACGCCGACATCCCGATCGCGGCGAGCATTCCGCTCGTACCGGTGAGCACCAGCAGCATCACGTAGCCCTCCGCGCGGTGAGCGATGGCGGCGGTCCGACGCCGTTGCAGAACGGAGGGCCGGGGCGGTTCGGCGGTGGCGGACGCGGGATGCCCTCCCTCGCGTGGTTCGAGGGCACTCCAGCGCAACGACGTCCACACCGGCGGGATCACCCCGACGAGCAGCACCAGGAGCATCGGCAGGCAGGCGGCGCCGAACCACACATACGGCAGCGGCACCTCCAGGTTTGGCGACGGCAACTCGGCGGAACAGCAGGGCAGGGGTGAATCCGCCGGGCCGCGAACCGGTTTCACGCCGTCGGCCAGTGACGCCGCGGTGTTGGCGCCGTTCAGCCAGTTGCCCGCCGCGGTGGCCACGGCGCTGGACAGCAGCATCGCGACCAGCGTGGCCAGCAGCAGGAAGACCCCCGGCGCCGAACCGTTCCACGCCGTGTCGCCCGGGGCCGGGCCGCGGTCCGGCGGCGGGTGCGCGATCAGCCAGGACCTCACCGCCAGGAACGCGACCAGCGACACGACGATCAGCGCAGCCGCGATGGTGCGCCGGAAATCGTTGTGCTCCAAGATCATCCAGACCAGTAGCGCCAACGGGACGAGAGCCGCCACCGACGGCAGGTGCCGACGGCCGGTCGCCGCGGTGAGACGCCACAACGACGCGGCCAGTCCGATCGCGATCAGGGTGGCCAGCAGAAGCGTCGGCACGGCCGAACTTCCGAACAGGTGCCGGATCTCGGGTTCGGTGTGTCCGTACACCGTGGCCAGGACCGTCGACTGACACCCGAACAACAACAGCGCGGCGATCACCGCGGGCCACTGCGGCCAGGATCGCGTCCCGTCGCGTCCGGGACCCAGCCCGACCCGGACGTCCACCGCGTAGTCCCCGGCTTTGATCAGGCTCACCACGATGAGCATGAGCACGACGATTCCCGCGACGACGACCGCGATCTGCACTGCGGGATGCGGTGGGGAGTCGACGCCGAACAGCATGTGCATCGCCGTGGCGATGGACACCACCGTGGCGGTGGCGGCCACATGCAGTCGCGCGGTGACCCCGGTGATCCGGCGATGGCTCCAGAACCCTGCCACCGACAGCAACGGCCAGTCCGGTTCCGCGGTCGCCGCTTCGGCCTCGGACCGCCCCGTCGCCCCGGGGGTGCGCAGGCTCGCCGGCGTGACGCCGATCCGGTCGTGCGACACCGGGCCGATGGACTCGGGTTGTTCGTAGCGGACCCGCGTCGCGGCGCTGAGTGCGAGCAGCCCCGCGATCAGCGCGACCGGAACCAGGCTGAGCACGGCAAGCCTTCGCGGCTGCCCCAGCCGGGCCAGCACATCGAGAAATGTCGGCAGCCCCCCGCACACCTTGGTCTGACCGACGAAGCACTGCACGGCCACCAGGTCGAGGACGACGGTCGACGCGGTGACCGCCAGGAGCACGGTCAGCAGCAGGGCCGCGACCCGCAGCGTGGCGGCGCCGTGGCCCCATCGGCTGCGCCGCTGGGGCTGTCCTTCGGTGCGGTCGTTCGGCCCGTCGTCGACCCGCCGGGTCCAGTAGGCGACGTTCACCAGACCGAACGGCAGCAGCAGCGCCCAACCCGTCCGCGTGAGCGCACCGGCGACGCGGCTGACGCCGGAACCGGCGCCCAGTGAGGTCCGGGCCATCTCACCCCACGAGTAGGCCTCGCGCTCGATGTCTGCGCGCAAGTGCGACTTGGCGCGCCCGGCGGCCGTCGGACGCCAGAAGCTGCCGAGCTTGTCACCGGCGACCTTCTCGACGTCGCGCAGGTCGAGCCCGAGCATCGCCTCCGGCTTGGTGTTGTTGACGCCGTGAATTCGCAGCTCGAGCAACCACCGGTCCTCGGCCATGCTTCCCCCAAAGTCGCAGCCGCCTCGGACTGTACTGACGCCGCCGCGGCACTGCGCAGGTTTGGCCGGATGCCCCGCCGTTAGGGTGAGCCCAGTGTCCGCACTCGACATGGTCCTCATCGCGCTCGCCGGGGTCGGCGCCGGCGCCATCAACGCCATCGTCGGCTCCGGCACGCTGATCACGTTCCCGACGCTGGTGACTCTGGGCTTCCCGCCGGTGACGGCGACCATGTCCAACGCCGTCGGCCTGGTCGCCGGCGGAGTGTCGGGAACCTGGGGATACCGGCGCGAACTGCGCGGGCAGTGGCACCGGCTGCGCTGGCAGATCCCGGCCTCGTTCATCGGTGCGGCCGGCGGGGCGTGGCTGCTCCTGCACCTGCCGGAGAAAGTGTTCACCACGGTTGTTCCCGTGTTGCTGGTGCTGGCTCTCGCGCTGGTGGTGGTCGGTCCCCGCATCCAGAACTGGGCCAGGCAGCGCGCCGAGGCCGCCGGCCGGTCCGCCGACCACGTGTCGGCAGCGCGGATGGCCGCGTTGGTGGCCGCGACGTTCGCGGTCGGGGTGTACGGCGGCTATTTCACCGCGGCTCAGGGGATCCTTCTGATCGCCGCGATGGGCGCGCTGCTGCCCGAGGACATGCAGCGGATGAACGCGGCCAAGAACCTGCTGTCGCTGATCGTCAACATCGTCGCCGCGGTGGCGTACACCGTGGTGGCGTTCGACCGGATCAGCTGGGCCGCGGCAGGGTTGATCGCGATCGGTTCCCTGGTCGGCGGGTTCCTCGGCGCGCACTATGGGCGCCGGCTGTCGCCGAACGCGTTGCGCGCCGTGATCGTCGTGGTGGGCCTCGTCGGGTTGTATCGACTGCTGACCGTGTAACCTGTGCGGAGCTTAGGAGTACAACTCGACGATGGGATCCTCGATGGTTGATCGTGTGCTGTGCGCACCGGCGCCGTCCGAGGTGTCCGCGCTCGAGCCCTTCTGGCCGTCGCGTCGGCTGATGGCCTTCGACGAGTGGTGTTGTCCGCGTCCCTGACGCCCCCACCCGTCCGTCCGGTCACGCGGTGACCGCAGCTTCCGAAAGCAGCCATGCGTTCGCTTCTCATCTTCACGCTTGTCGGTGTCGGCGCCCAACTGGTCGACGGTGCACTGGGCATGGCGTTCGGTGTCACCGCCACGACGCTGCTGGTGCTGTCCGGCGTCGGGGCCGCCCAGGCCAGCGCCGCGATCCATCTCGCCGAGGTCGGCACCACGTTCGCCTCCGGGGTGTCGCACTGGAAGTTCAAGAACATCGACTGGACGCTGGTCGCCAAGCTGGGAGGGCCGGGCGCGGTCGGCGCGTTCCTCGGCGCCACCGTGCTCTCCTCGCTGTCCACCGAGCACGCGGCGCCGCTGATGGCCGCGATCCTGGTCGCGATCGGCGCCTACGTGTTGCTGCGGTTCTCGCTGCGCACCCCGTTGACGCTGGCGCGGGGGACCAATCACAGCGTCAAGTTCCTCGCCCCGCTGGGGTTGTTCGGCGGGTTCATCGACGCGTCGGGCGGAGGCGGCTGGGGTCCGGTGACCACCAGCACGCTGCTGTCGCAAGGCAAGACCGCGCCGCGGACGGTGATCGGCTCGGTCAGCGCGTCGGAGTTCCTGGTGGCGGTGTCGGCGTCGCTGGGCTTCCTGATCGGGCTGCGGCAGGAGTTCCTGGAGAACTGGCCGGTGGTGGTCGGACTCATGGTCGGCGGGGTGATCGCCGCACCGTTCGCGGCGTGGCTGGTGACCAAGGTCAGCCCGGCGCTGCTGGGCAGCGCGGTGGGCGGTGTCATCGTGCTGACCAACAGCCAGAAACTGGTGCACTTCTTCGACATTCAGTGGCCGTGGTCGACGGCCATCTACTCGGTGATCGTCGTGGCGTGGGCGTCCCTGGTGATCTACGCGTGGCGCACGTCGCGGGGCCCGAGGTTCGCACCAGAGACGGCGGCCGCCGATGCGGCGTCAGAACCGGTCGCGCGCTGATTCCTGCTCGATGACGGACTCGAGGTCGCCGAGCCGCTCCATCGACGACACCACACGGCGGGTGCGCATGTTCTTGGCCAGCCGGTCGCGGTGCCGGTGGGTGAATGCCCAATAGCCGGCGGTGAACGGGCACGCGTCGTCTCCGAGCCGCTTCTTGGGGTCGTAGGCACAGTCGCCGCAGTGGTCGCTCATCTTGTTGATGTAGGCGCCGCCGGAGGTGTACGGCTTCGTGGCCAGCAGCCCTCCGTCGGCGTGCTGGCTCATTCCGACCACGTTGGTGGGCATCACCCATCCGAAGCCGTCGACGTAGGCGGTGGCGAACCACTCGGTGAGCTCGTCGGGCCGGTAGCCGCGTTGCAGCGCGTGGCTGCCGAGGATCATCAGCCGCTGGATGTGGTGCGTCCAGCCACGGTCGCGAACCCCTTTGAGCGCGTGGTGCAGGCACCGGGCAGTGACGGCGTCGGCGTCGAGCTCCGACCACCAGGCCGGTAGCGGGGTGCCGGCGTTGAGCTCGTTGTGGTCTGTGTAGTCGGGGCCGAAGTGCCAGTACAGGTGCCACATGTATTCGCGCCAGCCGAGGATCTGCCGGATGAAGCCCTCGACGGCGGCCAGCGGCGCCCGCTTGTCCCGGTAAGCGCGCTCGGCGGCTTCCACCGCCTCCAGTGGATGCAGAACGCCGAGGTTGAGGGGGACCGACAGCAGTGAGTGCGCCATCGCCCAGTCCTCACCCATGATGGCGTCCTCAAAGCGACCGAACAGCGGCAGCCGGTGTTCGATGAACCGGGACAGCGCCCGCTTCGCCTCGGCAGGGGTGACGGCGAACAGGCGGGCCCCGTCCGCGCCGACGGTGTCGAGGTCCATGCCGTCGAGGTCGTGGCGGACCTGCTCGTCGATGTCGTCCTCGCGGGGCCGGTACGGTGCCGGCGCGCCGAGGGTGGGCTGCTTCTTCGGGGGAGGTTCGCGGTTGTCCTCGTCGTAGTTCCACCGGTTGCCGACGGGTTCGGCGCCGTTCATCAGCACGTCGAAGCGGCGGCGTTGGTCGCGGTAGAAGTCTTCCATCCGGAAGCGGGTGCGCTGCCCGGCCCACTCCTGGAAGTCGTTGCGCGACAGGGCGAAGGTCGGCGTGGGCAGCACATCGGCGACCAAGCCCTGTTCCTTGAGGCGGTGGACGAACTTCTCGGCGGCGTGCGAGGTGGGCTGGTGGACGAGCACCGGTCGTTTGAAGCGCTTCAGCGCATCGGTATAGGTGTCGGCTTGCACCAGCGTGGCGCGCTCACCCAGGTCGCGGTCGGCGTGCCGCAGTGCCGAGAGCACCAGGTGCAGCTTCTGGCGGTGGTAACGACGCTTGCGCAACGCGGAGGCGGCCTCGACGAGCAGGACCTCGCGGTGGGCGTGCTCGCCGCCGTGCACGGCCGGCCCGAGCTGGTCGGCGAACAGCCACAGGGGAGTGTCGTCGCGCGCGGGGGTCACCGCATCGAGGCTACGGCCGAAAGCGCGCGGCAACGCGTTCTCAGCGTGATTGACAACCGCGTGATTAACTACCGCACGCGGGGGTATGCCAGCGAACAGTCAAGGGCCGTGCGCGGTGTGCAGAGCAGAGCGTCACCCGATCGCAGACCCCCGTCCATCACAGGAGGCCTGTGGTGGCAAAAGCGTGCCTGGAGTAGTGATGAGTGTCGTGTTGTTGGGGCCGATGAGCCGGTGCGCGAACTGCCGCCGCGTTCCCCCAAACGGGAAGCGCTGGCCGTATGTCGCCGGCAGCGACCGTTTCTGCTGTTTGGATTGTCTGTACGGGCTGCATCCGGAGCTGCAGAAAGAGGCTCTCTAACCTCGGCAGCGTGCGGTGGAGGCGCCACCTCCGTCAGTTCCGCGCAAGTGGTACGCCGTCACTCCGCTTTTTCGACCACCTCCTGGTACTGCGTCATGATCTGGGCAAGTCCGTCTTCGACGAATGCGTCGGCGATCCGCAGGTGTGAAACCACGAGTCGCACTCGACTGAGCATCTGCTGGAACTCCTTGGTGTGGCGCACCGCGTCGATCTGGTCCGTGGTTCCCTTGGCCACAAGGAATCCCGTGATATCACCAGTCGGCGCGAGCACCGTGATGTCGAAGCCCTCAATCTTCCCTTCCTTCTGGAGTCGGGCCCAGTACTTCATCGAGTCGCCGTAGACTTCGAGGGCCAGCTTCTCCCGTCCGGGTACGGGCTCTCCCCAAACTGTGCACAGAGCGGCCTCGGCCATGTTCCTTCCCCTTCCGTGACCCCCCTAGTCGTCGATTATCGACCGCTCGGATGCCGACGAACAGGGCTGATGAGGTGGTCTCTCCGGGGCGCTGTCGAAGTCAAATGAAAGTGGGACAACCACATGGTTTGCACTCGACGGCCGGGCAGTTGGGATCTCAGCGTGGGGCTGAGGTAGAGTTTCGTCCGCCTGCCGGCGATCCCGGAAGGCACCGCGGGCTGTGGCGCAGCTTGGTAGCGCACTTGACTGGGGGTCAAGTGGTCGCAGGTTCAAATCCTGTCAGCCCGACATAGGTCAAAGGCGGTTCCCAAACGGGACCGCCTTTTTGACCCCGGTTCCACCTGCAGGCCCAGCGCCGGTGGGCGGCTTTCACCCGCACCTTCTGCTTGTCAGCTTCGCTTGTCGGTTCGGCTTGTCAAAGTCGCCATCTCTGCGAGTTCGCGCGCGATCGCCTCGCGCGCAAGCTCCTGCCGACTGCTCGTCATAAGACGTTTTGTAGCGGCGACCGACAGGGGGTCGTGGGCGGCGACCGTCGCC
The DNA here is from genome assembly GCF_054786995.1 of Mycobacterium sp. ZZG. Lineage (NCBI taxonomy): Bacteria > Bacillati > Actinomycetota > Actinomycetes > Mycobacteriales > Mycobacteriaceae > Mycobacterium > Mycobacterium sp. ZZG. The sequence goes on along the minus strand of NZ_JBTBFV010000063.1, from coordinate 5,066 downwards.
GCCGCGGCCGTTGCCTGCTCGACAAGGGCGCCGTCCGGCACGAGCCGCGTGGCGAGCCCCATCTGGTGTGCCGCCGTGGCGTCGATCCAGTCGCTTGAGAGCATCGCCCACATGGCGTCGGCCCAGCGGACGCGTGCGGGCAGGAGAACGGAGCTGCCGGCTTCCGGCACAATGCCGAGCGCGGTGAATGGCAACCGCACGCGAGCGCCTTCTGCCATCAACACCACGTCGCAGTACAACAGCATGGTGGCGCCGATGCCGACCGCAAGACCGTTCACGGCGGCAAACAGTGGCTTCGCGAAGCCGGCGAGTGCTTGCAGAAACAGACTGAATTCCTCGCCGGCCCTCTGCCGGTCGAGCGCGGACGAATCTCCGTCGAGCAGGGATCGGTCGGCACCCGCTGAGAACGCCCGGCCAGACGTTGCAGCGCGATGCGCAGATCTCGGTAGCCGTCGGCGGTGAAGGCGTTCAAACGCTCGGGGCGGTCCAACGTCAGCCACGTGACGAAGCCGTCTCGCCGCTCGTCAATCATCTGCTCGCCTGAAAGCCGGGGGTGAACGGCGCTGTGCTGGCTAGGCATTCGCTCGACATGCTCATCCGTGGTGCAGCACCACCGGGAACGTCGACACAGCGCGAACGCCGGGGGTGAAGTCGAGTTCGACACCCGGCTTGATCTCGTAGTCGGGCAGGTGCTGATGCCACAGCCGCAAAGCGGTGCGAAGTTCGACGCGAGCAAGGTGCGAACCCAGGCACCGGTGCACTCCGCCACCAAAGCCCAAGTGGCGGTTTACCCTACGGTCCAATCGTACGACTTCTGGTTCAGGCGTGTTGTTTTCATCAGTATTCGCCGAACCAAGCATGGCCAGGACTTGTTCGCCGGCGTGAATGGGGCATCCGCCCAACTCGGTATCCTGCGTGGCTTCGCGCGCCACGGCCATTACCGGTGTTTCGTACCTGAGGAGTTCCTCAACGAGGAAAGGGATGTTCGATTCGTCGTCAGCGATGGCTCGGCGAGCGTCGGGATGTTGTGCCAGGTAGCTGAAAAAGCAGTCCAGCGAAGCCGATACGGTGTCGAGGCCGGCAATGAGGAACAGGAAGCAGATATCAAGTATGTTCTCGTCGCTGAGGCGGTCACCGTCGATCTCCGCCTCGAGGAACCAGCTCAACAGGTCGTCACGGCGCTGCTGCTTGCGCTCCTGCATGGTGGTTGTGAAGTAGCCGTAGATTGATTGCGCGGTCGCGGCTTGGTGAGCGTCGGTGTCGGGGTGCCCGAGCGGCTTGCCGGTGATTCGTGCGGACGGATGATCCCGTCCTTCATCGCCAACAGGCTGGGCGTCTCGTCAAGCGGCAGGCCCAACATCGTCAGAAACACCTGGGTGGGGAACGGCACCGAGAACTGTTTGGCGAAGTCGATCTCGTCTCTGTCGACGAACCCGTCGATCAGCCGGTTGACCAGCGCTGCGATGGACGTCTCGAGTGCCTTCATCTGTTTAGGGGCGAACAACGGGTCCAAGATCTTGCGGAACTTCCCATGCGCCGGCGGGTCCACCTGCAGTGGTATGAGCGGGCGTTCGTTCTTCAGGACGCCTGAGGTCAATGCCGAGGAGAACAGTTGGGGGTTGTGCAAGACCTCATCGACGAGCTCCCAGGTGCTGACGAGCACGCCGATACCGTCGATGCGCATGACCGGTGAAAAGTCGCGCATCATCTTGTAGGTGGGCTGGGGGTGCCTGGTCAATTCGGGGGCTGCCAACAGGTTGAGGCCAGAAGCCGTTGATTCCTGGGTCATGGATCCCCCCGTCATTTAAGTACCGCCGAGCTGGTAGGTCTCGCCGAACTAGCGCCAAAGCGGGGCACTTATCAAATGCTATTTGTATAGTACGTAGCGTTCATTGCGCAAGCGCGCCGAAATGGATGGAGCACGATGACCACCTCAGCTGGCCGTGTACTTCCCACGACACAAGGGCCCAGTGGGTTCTTCTGGACTTCAGGCGCCGATGGCCGATTGCGTTTCCTGCGCTGTGAGGCGTGCTCGTATTTCATTCATCCCCCGACCTCGTACTGTCCACGCTGCGGCGGTCGTGGTGGCGCACCGCAGGCCGTTTCTGGTTGCGGCACGGTCTATTCCTTCACGGTGAACCATCAGCCCTGGGACGGCAACGGCGACGCGTACATCATCGCGGTAGTCGAGATCGACGAGCAGCAAGGACTTCGCTTGGCCACCAACCTCGTTGATGTCGCTCCGGAAGACGTACGGATCGGGATGGCCGTCGAGGTGGTGTTCGAAAACCACGATCCGGTGTATCTTCCGCTGTTCCGGCCAGTGGCATCATGACTGCTGCCGAACGCCGGGCCGTCATTTCCGGCATTGGTCAGTCGCAGGTGGGACGTCGACTCGGCCGCGACGGTCTGGATCTCACTATCGACGCCGCGCTTGCGGCCATCGCCGATGCAGGGCTCACCGTTGCCGACATCGACGGTCTGGCGACATATCCGGGTGCGGTTACCGGTCATCCCGGGTTCTCCGGTCCCGGCTCACCGGAAGTGCAGGACGGGTTGCGATTGTCGCTGGCCTGGCACAGCGGTAGCGCGGAGGGTCCTGGCCAGTTGCAGGCGGTGGTCAACGCGGTGATGGCCGTATCGATGGGGTTGGCGCGACATGTTCTGGTGTACCGAACTGTCACGGAGTCGACGGCACAGGGCGCGGGGCGGCGTCCCGGCATCGGAGTTGGACGCAGCGAAGTCGATGGCTTCCAGCAGTGGTTGCTTCCATTCCGCGCCTACTCAGCGGCGAACTGGTTGGCGCTCTACGCCCAGCGACACTTTCACGAGTACGGAACGACCGAAAAGCACATGGCCCAGATTGCTCTGAATGCACGTCGCAATGCTGCGCTCAACCCGGCAGCAGTCTTTCGCGCGCCGCTGACCCTCGAGGACTATCTCGCGTCGAAGGTGGTGACCACGCCGTTCCGCCTGTACGACTGCGATGTTCCCGTGGACGGCTCGGTTGCGTCCACCAAGGTGGTGTACGAGTCGGGACCTGATCAGCGGTACCGGCGTGTCGTAGCCGAGTGATTGAAGGTCATCGCGTGATTCTTCGAGAGACCGACCAAAGTCACTCGGAGCTTAGGAATCAACGCGATGACCACTGCCCACAATATCGACCTGCCTGCCGTGCTGGCCGAACGACTCACCACCTGCCATCCCGACGTGTTACGCGAGCTGCTCGCCACGTTCATCCACACGTTGATGGGCGCCGAAGCTGACGCCTTGTGCGGCGCTGGATACGGCCAGCGCAGCGCCGAGCGCACCAACTCCCGCAACGGGTATCGACACCGCGACTTCGACACTCGAGCAGGCACATTGGACCTGGCGATCCCCAAACTGCGACACGGCTCCTACTTCCCGGAGTGGCTGCTGGAACGCCGCAAACGCGCCGAGCGGGCCCTGACCACCGTGGTCGCCACCTGCTACCTACTCGGGGTGTCCACCCGGCGGATGGACAAGCTCGTCGAAACGTTGGGCATTACCTCGTTGTCGAAGTCGCAGGTCTCGGTCATGGCCAAGGAACTCGACACCGCCGTCGAAGCCTTCCGCACCAGGCCACTGGACGCCGGCCCCTACACGTTCGTCGCCGCTGACGCCCTGGTGCTCAAAGTCCGCGAGGCCGGCCGGGTGGTCAACGTGCACGCCCTGATCGCCGTCGGTGTCAACGCCGAGGGCTACCGCGAAATCCTCGGCATCGACGTCACCACTGCCGAGGACGGCGCCGGCTGGCTGACCTTTTGGCGCTCGCTGACCGCCCGCGGCCTATCCGGGGTCAAACTGGTCACCAGTGACGCGCACGCCGGGCTTGTCGCCGCGATCGGCGCCACCCTGCCCGGAGCAACGTGGCAGCGCTGCAGAACCCACTACACGACCAATCTGATGTCGGTCACTCCCAAGAGTTCGTGGCCCTGGGTGCGCACCCTGCTGCACTCTGTGTTCGACCAGCCTGATGCCGAATCGGTTGCTGCCCAATATGATCGGATCATCGAGGCGCTCACCGACAAACTACCCAAGGTCGCCGACCACCTCGAAGCAGCACGGCCGGATCTGCTGGCGTTCACCGCGTTCCCCAAACAGATCTGGCGCCAGATCTGGTCCAACAATCCCCAGGAACGACTCAACAAGGAAATCCGGCGACGCACCGACGTCGTGGGCATCTTCCCCGACCGCAACGCCCTGATCCGCCTCGTCGGAGCCGTGCTGGCCGAACAACACGACGAATGGGCCGAATCCCGGCGCTACCTCGGCCTGGAAGTCCTCAGCAAATCACGCGCCGTCAACGACACCCCAACAGAACAGGAGGACACCCCGGCGGCACTGACCGCCTGAACCATCACCACGAAGAATCACCCGACGACGTCGTACACCACCTCCCTGGACTTGACCGACGGCACGACCGCACTGGTGGTGTCGGTGGCCGAACACGCACCGCACGTCGGCCATCCGGTTGCGCAGTTCGAGGCGGTCGGCACCGCACTGCGTGGACGGCCCTCGTGGGAGCAATGGGAGGATCTGGCGACGATGCCTGCTCGGACTTCGGCCGAGCACATGTGGGCGCGCACCGACCTGCGTCCCGCCGATGTCGACGTCGCCGAGTTGTACGACGGATTCAGCTGGCTGAAGATGTCATGGCTGGAGGCGCTGGGTTTCTGCGGACACGGCGAAAGCGGTCCGTTCATCGAGAACGGCACTCGTATCGCGTTGGACGGCGAATTGCCACTGAACACCAACGGCGGGCAGCTGTCCGGCGGCCGATTGCACGGATTCGGCTACATTCACGAAGCGGTTCTGCAGCTGCGGGGAGAGGCTGGTGCGCGGCAGGTTCCGCGAGGACCTGAGGTGGCGGTGGTGTCGAACGGCGGCGGCCCCATCTCGGGGTGCATGCTGCTAACCCGGATTTTTCGTCGAGGGTGATGGCAGTCGTGCGTTGAGATGCGATTGCGTCGCGAATCCGGTTGTGTGGTTCTGGGTATGGCGGGGTGGTCCCGTGTCGCCGGGTGGTGCGGGCTTTCCCAGTG
>NZ_JBTBFV010000062.1:0-30238 GCF_054786995.1 Mycobacterium sp. ZZG | reverse complement strand
GGATCGTCGCCGCGCCCACCCCTCCAACTCGGCCCGCTCGTCAGTGGTCAAGACAATCTTCGCGGCATGAGGTGTCGGCACAACCCAGTCTAACAACTAGATCGCAATTAATGACTCAGGACACTAGATGGGTATGGCCGCGCCTGCCACGCCTATTGACTTTCGATAGTTTTCTCGCGATATTCGCTGTATGCCCGCCGTCCGTCGAGTAGTTCCCTTGCTGCGAATCTTCCTGCTCGCGCTGTTCGCGATCTTGCTGTTGCTGCAGACGATGTCGCTGCCAGGGCAATTCGCACATATGGCAGCGGAGTCGCCGGACCGGGCGTACCTGCGGTGGCCGCTCACGGCGGTGTCGGTGTTCCTCGTGCTCTGTGCGCAGGTCGTTCTGGTCTGCACGTGGAAGTTGCTCACGCTGGTCAGCAGACACCAGATCTTCCGGTCGGTGTCGATGATCTGGGTGAACGCCATCCTCGGCGCGATCGCGGTCGGGTGGACGGTGTTTCTGGCGCTGTTTGTCTACATCGGGTTCCAGGCCGACGATCCCGGGCTGCCGCTGTTGATGCTCCTGTTACTGACCGGTGGCGCGGTAGTCGGCCTGCTGCTGGTGGTGATGCGGGCGTTGCTTCGACAGGCGACTGCGCTGCGCACCGACATGGACGCGGTCATCTAAATGGCCATCGTCGTGCGCATCGATGTCCAGCTGGCCCGGCACAAGATGAGCGTCGGTGAATTCGCCACACGGATCGGCCTCACGCCGGCCAACGTGGCGGTGCTGAAGAACGGTCGCGCGAAGGCGGTCCGCTTCAGCACGCTGGAGGCGATGTGCCGAGTTCTCGACTGCCAGCCCGGTGATCTGCTGGAGTGGGTCCCCGATTGAGGTCGCCCTGGGAAGCTCGTCTCAGCCCCGGCGCCGGGCGGCACGGTCGGCCGCGGCGAGCAGTTCGTCGCGCAACAGCGGATGTGCGATCGCCGCGAGTGCGTGCCCGCGCTGCTGAACGGTCTTGCCTTCCAACTCGGCGGCGCCGTACTCGGTGACGATGACGTCGACGTGATGGCGCGGCGTGGTGATGATCGCGCCGGCGTCGAACTGTGGCACGATCCGGGACTGCAGCCGGCCGCCGTCGTCGAACGTCGAGGGCAGGCAGATCAGCGAACGGTCGGTCAGCTCCAGACCGGCGCCGGCGACGAAATCCTCGGCCCCGCCGATACCGCTGAACTGGTCGCCGCCGATCGTGTCGGCGACCACCTGGCCGTGGATGTCGACCGCCAGCGCCCCGTTGATCGAGATCATGTGATGGTTGGCCCCGATCACCTCGGGCGAGTTGACGATCTCCACCGGAAGGAACGCGACCTCGGGGTTGCCGTCCAACCACGCGTAGAGCTCCTCGGAACCGAACGCGAACGTCGTCACACTGACTCCGTCGAATCGTCCCTTGGCGGTGTTGGTGACCTTGCCGGCCAGGTGCAACTGCATGCAGCCGTCGGTGAACATCTCGCTGTGCAGGCCGTAGTCTCCGCCCTCGCCCTTGGCCAGTAGCGCCGCGATTTGGCTTGGGATGGAACCGATCCCGGTCTGCAACGTGGCACCGGGCGGGATGAAGGTGACAGCGTGACGAGCGATTGCGGTGTCGGTGTCGGTGGGCGGCGGACTCGGCAACGCCAGCGGCGCCTCGGTCGACCGCACCAGGATGTCGATGTCGTCGACGTGCAGTGCGTGCCGATGCTCGCCGTGGCCGAACGTCTGGGGGTAGGCCTGCGAAACCTCGACGACGAGCAGTCGGTCCGGGTCGGCGCCGGCGCAGCGCAGCTCGGTCTCGGTTCCGCCGGCGTGCAGCGACAGCGAGCACCAGCCGTCGGTGTCCGGCGGTGCGGCGACTGTGGTCATCACGCGCGGCGACTGCCGTTCCATCAGCTGCCCGAACCGGCGGAAGTCGGCCGGGGTGAAGTCGATGTCAGCGCCGGAATCCCGCAGCACCCGTTCCAGCGGGCCGTAGAAACCGGACAGATAGTGCACACCGGCCCGGCCGAACAGGTCGGTTCCGACGGCCAGCAGCGCACCGTAGACCCGCAGATCCGTCCAGTCCGTGCGGGCGCCGAGCGCGCGCAGGAACGCCGGAGGCTGGCCCGGTCCCAGCGGCAGACCGAGGGTGTCGGCGGGCGTGAGCCGGGCGGCGGCCTCTTCGGCGGTCAGTTCCTCGGGCATGCCGACACCCTGCCATGCGGGACACACCGCGACGGGTGACACGTCCCGTCCCGAGGGTTTCGAACTCGCGGCGCGAAGGTACCCCGCCCGCATGGCTCGGATCCGAGCCTTGATGTACGGCGGAAAGGGATGCACATGGGTGCCGACGACAAGGCAAGCAACAAGATCGAAGACCTCGGCGGGAAGGCCAAGGAGGGCGTCGGCAAGCTGACCGGCGACAAGGACACCGAGAACGAGGGCAAGCTCGACCAGGCCAAGTCCAGCCTCAAGGACGCCGGCGAGAAGGTCAAAGACGCGTTCAAGAACTGACTCGCATGAGCAGTCGGCCCTGTCATCAGTGCGGATGGCAGGGCTGACTGCTCACGGCGTGGTGAATTCACCGTGGTTCAAAGCCAACTCCTGACGCGCGACGCGCGTTCTAATGGTGGCTGGGGCCTGAGCCCGGCACCGAGAGAAGAATCCGATGAGGCACACACCCGCCGACCTGCCTTCACCCGACGAGTTCCGAAGGAAGTTGGCGCACCTTGACCGCGAGTTCGCGGATGCCCGCAACTACCTGTCGAGGTTGCACGCCGAAGACAATGAAGCGCTCAGCGCGCTGATGGCGGAGATCCACCACAGCGGACGGGCCATGAAGGTGTTGGCCGCGATGGCGGTGCAGGCTCTCGACTTCGCCGAACTGTCGGCGGACCGCCTCGGCGGCGATGTTCAGAAGTGGCTCGACGAGTCGGCGATGGCCCAGGACACCGCCGAGAACGAGCGGGACCAGACCGAACTCGGCGGCGAAGGGTAAGTCTCCCTGCCGAGACCGCGTACCCGAAAATTCGGACGCAGCAGCGGATGTCTGACAGCCTCTACCCGCGTACGCAGGAGAGGTGTGGCGGTGGCGGAGGGATTTGAACCCAAACTGAGGCCAAAGTGTGGCCACGCTGAGGCCAGCACCACCCGGGCATAGCCAGTCAGGAGAACAGGACAAATGATGGATTCGCAGGCAGTCGACATCAAGCAGCTGCGTGAGGAGACAGTGAGGGCGTTGCTGCAGACGATTGAGGCGAAGGCGGCGACAGCTTCTGCCAGCCAGCTCGATGACCTGGCATTGGCTTATGCGCTCGTCGTTAAGGCCGCGCCGGGCAAGCTGCCAGGAGTCTCTCCGTCGACCAACGCATGACTGCCGCGGACGGTGCTGCTATCGCCAGCGCCGTCATCGCGTTCCTATCGAGGGTGGGCGATGCCGTTGGCTGGTTTCCGTCACAAATCTGAGCGATTCGCTATCAGAATCCACATGCAAAGCCGGTTCACATAAGTCCGGGACATGTAAAAATTTGAACGTTTTCTTTACATGTATGTTCGATTCTGGGATCGTGAAGCGGTGAGCGCCTGGAAACCGGACAAGCCGTTCAACGACCTCCCCCGCCCCCCCGGCGTCGACACTCTTGAGACACGCGCGGTCTTGAAGGCTGCCATCGGTGCCAATACAGCCCTCGCTCATCTTGATCAGGCAGTCGTCTCCATCCCGAACCCGACAGTGCTGATCAACTCCATCCCGATCTTGGAGGCCCAGGCCAGCTCGGAGATCGAGAACATCGTGACTACGACAGATGACCTATTTCGTCACCTTGACGATGAAACACATGCTGATCCGGCCACGAGAGAGACGCTCCGATATCGCACAGCTCTTCGGGCTGGTTTCGAACACACCTTGGAGCGAGGCCTCACCACCACTACTGCGGCAGCGGTTTGCAGCATCATCAAGGGCCGGGAGATGAAGGTGCGCGCCCTCCCCGGGACTCGAATCGCGCGGCCGGGCAGCGGCGAGGTCATCTACAGCCCGCCCGAAGGGCGCGATGTGATCGAGAAAAAATTGACCGACTGGGAGTGCTACATCCATGAACAGGACGGGCTGGATCCTTTAATCAGGATGGCCGTTGCGCACTATCAGTTCGAAGCAATTCACCCGTTCACTGACGGCAACGGCCGAACCGGCCGGATCGTAAACGTGTTGATGCTCGTCGAAGCTGGTCTGCTCCGCCTTCCAGTCCTTTACCTGTCCCGCTACATCATCGATACGAAGAATGACTATTACCGCCTACTGCTGGCGGTGACAGCTGACCAGGCCTGGGAAGAGTGGGTCATTTACATACTCACGGGCATAGAGGTCACCTCCCGGTACACCTTGCGCAAAGTTAATGCGATCCGCCGGCTCCAAGACGACTTCTGCCAGCGTGCAAGAGCGGCATCCAGGGGTGGTGGAGACGCAGAGTTCCAATCGGTGCTTTTCGAACAGCCGTACTGTCGGATCACCACCGTGATGAACCGCTGCGGCGTGTCCCGGCCCACGGCGACGTCATGGCTGAACTCCCTTGCCGAGCATGGATTGCTCGAGAGTGTCAAGATCGGCCGCGATCGGCTGTACATCAATAGAGAGTTCCTCCGACTGCTCGTTCGGCAAGAGCCGCTGACCGAGGCCGATCCCGGATGAAAAGAAACTTTCGATACCCGGAGAACATGACAAAAAGCTTCACACAATCTTGCGTAAAACTGTGGCGCAAATCACATTAGGCGCCTAGTCAGCAAAGCCTGAGAGCTTGGGCCCCCGCGGCCAGCGCCACAGCGCCGCAACGATAAAAATAGCCTCTCACCTGGATCGCAGGCTGGAGAGGTGTGGCGGTGGCGGAGGGATTTGAACCCTCGGACGGGGGTTACCCGTCACACGCTTTCGAGGCGTGCTCCTTAGGCCGCTCGGACACGCCACCGTGTGGCAGCTTACCGACGCACACGCCCCAGACCAAAACGCGCCGACCCCGCCGAGATTGCGCCCACTGCGCAGAATGTGCCCGCCGGACCGCGCCAGATGCGGTCTCGGCGGAACCGGGAAGTCACCGCTGCCGCGCGAAGAACTCCTCCAGCGGCGCCGCGCACTCGGCCTCCAGCACCCCGCCGCGCACCTGCGGCCGGTGCGTCAGCCGCCGGTCACGCACCACGTCCCACAAGGAACCGACCGCGCCGGTCTTGGGTTCCCACGCACCGAACACCACCCGCGCCACCCGGGCCATCACCAGCGCACCCGCGCACATCGTGCACGGCTCGACGGTCACGGCCATCGTCGCGCCCTCCAGCCGCCACCCGTCACCCCACGCCGACGCCGCGGCGCGCAGCGCCAGGATCTCCGCGTGTGCGGTCGGATCGCCGAGGGTTTCCCGGGCGTTGGCGGCCCGGGACAGCTCGGTCCCGTCCGCGGCGACGACGACCGCGCCGATCGGCACGTCCCGAGGACCGGCCAGCCGGGCGGCGTCGAGCGCGGCGCGGATCAGGTCCTCGTCGGTCACCGATCCAGACGGTCCAGCACCGCCGACAGCTCGTCGGCGAATCCCATCTCCCGCGCTATCCGGCCCACCTGCTCGTCGGCGTACAGGTCGTCACTCTCGTCGAGGATCACCCCCAGCACCGCTTCGGGCAGGCCGATGTCGGACAGCAGGCCGAGGTCTCCCTCCTCGAACGGGTCCGACCGTTCGAGCTCCTCGTCGTCGATGTCGGCGTCGAGCTTCTCCAGCACCTCCGCCGCGATGTCGTAGTCCAGGGCCGCGGTCGCGTCCGAGAGCAGCAGCCGGGTACCCGACGGCGCGGGCCGCACGATCACAAAGAACTCATCGTCGATGTCGAGGATCCCGAAAACCGCTCCGGCGCTTCGCAATTCACGCAGCTCGGTCTCCGCGGCGGTCAGGCTGGTCAACGCTACCGGCCGCATCGGGGTGCACCGCCATTTGCCGTCCTCGCGGACGACGGCCACAGCGAAGCCGTCCGGAACGTCGGTCACCCGCTCCTGCTTCTGTGCACTCTGCGCTCCCATGAGGCCTGAGGGTAGTCCCCCGGCAGGGGCTTGACCAGCGGGTCCGCACCGCCCTGCACACCCTCCTGACACCGACTGTCCAGACCGATGTGCCAACCTAGGCAGGTGACGAAGCCACCGGTGTGCGTGATCGGTCTCGGCCTGATCGGCGGCTCGCTGATGCGGGCCGCGAAAGCCGCCGGGCGCGACGTGTTCGGCTACAACCGCTCCGTCGAAGGCGCGGAGGCGGCCCGGTTCGACGGCTTCGACGCGAGCACCGACCTCGACCAGACCCTGGCCCGCGCCGCTGCGCACGACGCGCTGATCGTGCTCGCCGTACCGGTGCCCGCGCTCGGGCTGATGCTGAGCCACATCCGTGCCACCGCGGCGAATTGCCCGTTGACCGACGTCACCAGCGTCAAGGGTGCCGTGCACGCCGAAGTCGAGAAGGTCGGCCTGCTCAGCCGGTTCGTCGGCGGGCACCCGATGACCGGGACCGCCCATTCCGGATGGGCCGCGGGCGACGCCCGACTGTTCGTCGACACCCCCTGGGTGCTCAGCGTCGACGACCACGTCGATCCCGCGGTGTGGGCAAGCGTGATGGACCTGGCGCTGGACTGCGGCGCGTTCGTCGTGCCGGCGCGCTCCGACGAGCACGACACCGCGGCCGCGACGATCTCACACCTGCCGCACCTGCTCGCCGAGGCGCTGGCCGCCACCGCCGGTGAGGTGCCGCTGGCGTTCGCGCTGGCCGCCGGCTCCTTCCGGGACGGCACCCGGGTCGCCGCGACCTCGCCCGACCTGGTGCGGGCGATGTGCGAGGCCAATTCCACCCGCTTGATGCCGGTGCTCGACCACGCGCTTCGGTTGCTCATCGATGCCCGCAACCAGCTGGCCCAGCATCAAACCGTGGCCGACCTCGTCGAGACCGGCCACGCCGCTCGGGTCCGTTACGACAGCTTCAGCCGCCCGCAGATCGTCACCACCGTCATCGGCGCCGACGGCTGGCGCGACGAACTCGCCGCGGCAGGGCGCGCCGGCGGGGTGGTCAGATCCGCTCTGCCAACCCGGGATAGTCCAGGATGAAGCCGTCGGGGTCGACGGTGACGGTGGTTTCGGCCACCGGCGAGTGCAGCTTGATCCCGTCGGCCCCCGCTGCGTAGCTGATCGTCGCGACGTCCACCGACAGATCGGGCACCCGCACGTAGACCACTGGCACCGTCACCGATCCCTCTCCCTGGTACACCCGGGTGCGCCGGATCGGCAGGGTGTTGAAGAACGGGCTGAAGATCACGTCCACGTCGAGTGCACCGTCGAAGGCCGACCTGCGGGTCTGCCCGGAGCGCTCCTGCACCAGCCACATGTTCTCCTCGTCGCGCGCGATCGAGAGCTGCCGCTCCCGTTCGGCCAGCGTGACGGTCAGCGACAGCCGCTTGGTGGCCCCGTGCTCGTCGGTGACGAGGTCGTAGGACGCGCTGAACGGGGGGTGTTCCGAGGTGGCGGCGGCCACGATCCGGCCGTGGGCCTTGATGCGGTCACCGGCGAGCTGCACGCGCACCGACTCCATCCGCGGCACATCGTGCGCGCGCCAGGTCAACACAGCCGGCCAGCGGCCGGATTGCTCCTCGCGGCTGGGGGCAGTCGCGTCCGAGCGATCGGCTTCACTCATGCCTCTACCGTAGGCGACGGCTTTGCGCGTTCGTGGCGGGCTTCCGAATCGGGGGATGAACCGGGCCGCGGCCGTGATTCCAATGCGACCTCGTCGCCGAGGAAAGGCTGCGGCATCGCGCCCAACCGCTGCAGCCTGCCGGTGCCGGGCACCGACGCCCACACTGCGAACGCCAGCAGAGCGTCCAGGAACAGCGCCAGCGCGGTGACCATCAGGGCACCCACGAGGGCGACGTAGAACTCGCGCACCTTGATGCCGTCGATCAGGTAGCGGCCCAGCCCGCCGAGGCTGGCGTAGGCCGCGACGGTGGCGGTCGCCACAATCTGCAGGGTTGCGGTGCGCAGCCCGCCGAGGATCAGCGGCATCGCGTTCGGAGTCTCCACCCGCAGCAGGATCCTGCGTTCGGTCATCCCCATCGACCGGGCGGCGTCGACGACCGTGCGGTCGACGTTCGCGATGCCCGAATAGGTCCCGGCCAGCAGCGGCGGGATGCCCAGCAGCATCAGCGCGACGGTCGGCGGGACCAGACCCAGGCCCCACAGCAGCACACCGAGCAGCAGCACGCCGAGGGTGGGCAGCGCACGCAGCGCGTTCACGCCGGTGACGACGAGGAAGGTGCCGCGACCGGTGTGCCCGATCAGCATCCCGAGCGGCACCGCGATCAACGCCGAGAAGAACACCGCGATGACGGTGTACTGCAGATGCTCCAGGATCCGGGCGCTCAGCCCGGCCGGACCGCCCCAATTGGCGGCGGTGAAGATGAACGACAGCGCCTCCTGCAGGAAGTTCATGCCGGCGCACCCGCCTTCGCCGTGGACGCCCGGTCAGCCCGGGTCCAGGGGGTGAGCGCCCTGCCGATCAGCATGATCAGGGTGTCGATCACGATGGCCAGCACGAAGATCGCGATGATGCCGGCCACGATCTGATCGCTCTTGTTGGCTTGGTAGCCCTCGGTGAACCAGGTGCCCAGGCCTCCGATGCCGATGACCGACCCGACGGCGACCATTGAGATGTTGGTGACCGCCACCACCCGCAGGCTCGCGATGAGCACGGGAAGCGCCAGCGGCAGTTCGATTTTCAGCATCCGGGTGAGCGGCCGGTATCCGACCGCGGTGGCCGCGTCGAGCACCACCGGGGACACCGCGTCCAGCGCTTCGGGCACCGCCCGCACCAGCAGCGCGACGGTGTACAGCGTCAGCGCGACGATCACGTTGGCTTCGTCGAGGATCCGGGTCGGGATGATCAACGGCAGCACCACGAACAGGGCCAGCGACGGGACGGTGAAGACGATGCTGGCCGTCACCGTCGTCAGTCGCCGCAGCACCGTCGTCCGCTGCACCAGCGCACCGAGCGGCACCGCGATCAGCAGTCCCAGCACGATCGGGATCAGCGACAGCCGCAGATGGATCACCGTCAGCGTCCATAGCGTGTCGAGGTGGGTGACCAGGTACCGCATCGGCTCAGCCCCCGGCCTGCCTGGCGATGCGCTGTGCGTCCAGCGCGGCGAGCACGTCGTCGGCCTTCATCCCGCCGATCACCTGGCCGCCGTCGTCGACGGCCACCCCGAGCCCGGCCGGGGAGGACAGCGCCGCGTCCAGCGCCTGCCGCAGCGTGCCGTCGGGCTGGAACAGCGACCCACCCGCAATGGTGCTGTCGTACAACGAACTCCCGCTGCGGTGCAGTTCGACACCGGCGGCGTCGATCCACGCGTACGGGGTGCCGTCGGGCCGGGTCACCAGCGCCCAGTCTCCCGGCCTCAGTACCAGGTCGTCGATCTCGGGTTCACCGACATGGCGGATGCCGTGCAGCGGTAGCCCGGTCGCGTGGAAGAACTGCAGGCCGCGGTATCCGCGGTCGGCACCGACGAATCCGGCGACGGTGTCGTTGGCCGGATTGGACAGCAGCCGAGCCGGCGCGTCGTACTGCTGCAGGACCCCGCCGCGGCCGAACACCGCGACCTTCTCGCCGAGCTTGATCGCCTCGTCGATGTCGTGGGTGACGAACACGATCGTCTTGCGTAATTCGCTTTGCAGCCGCAGGATCTCGGTCTGCAGGTCTTCCCGGACCACCGGGTCGACCGCGCTGAACGGCTCGTCCATCAACAGGATCGGCGGATCCGCGGCCAGCGCCCGGGCCACCCCGACACGCTGCTGCTGACCGCCCGAGAGCTGAGCCGGGTAGCGGTCGGCGAGTGTGGGGTCCAGCCCGACACGTTCCATCACAGCGAGCGCGGATTTACGTGCGCTGCGCCGGGATTCACCCTGCAGCACCGGTACCGTCGCGACGTTGTCGACCACCCGCAGGTGCGGCATCAGCCCCGCGCTCTGGATCACGTAGCCGATGCCGAGTCGCAGCTTCACCGGATCGACCTTGGTGACGTCCTTGCCGTCGACGGTCAGGACACCGGAGGTGGGGTCGATCATCCGGTTGATCATCCG
Organism: Mycobacterium sp. ZZG; assembly: GCF_054786995.1. Lineage (NCBI taxonomy): Bacteria > Bacillati > Actinomycetota > Actinomycetes > Mycobacteriales > Mycobacteriaceae > Mycobacterium > Mycobacterium sp. ZZG. Next base: position 20,102 of record NZ_JBTBFV010000062.1, on the reverse strand, counting down.
CATCGACGTGGTCTTGCCGCAGCCCGACGGGCCGACGAACACCGTCAGCGTTCCTTCGGGGATGTTCAGCGTCAGATCGTCGACTGCCACGGTGCCGTCCGGGAACTTCTTGGTGACGTGTTCGAAGGTGATCACGTGAGTTTCCCGCCCCCTACTTCCCGATCGGTTGATCGAAGCCGTTGTCGGAGATCCACTTCGCCGCCGCCTCGTCGGGGTCGACCCCCTGATTGCCCTCCACCGAGGTGTTCAGTTCGATCAGCGTCTCGGTGGTCAGCTTCGCGCTGACGGCGTCGAGCACGGTCTTCAGTTCGTCGGACATCTTCTGCGAGGCCACCAACGGCACCACGTTGGCCGCCAGGAAGACGTTCTTCGGATCTTCCAGCACCACCAACCGGCTCTGCTCGATCGCCGGTGAGGTGCTGAAGATGTTGGCCGCGGTGACGGTTCCGTCGGTCAGCGCCTTGACGGTCGCGGGGCCTCCCCCGTCGCTGATCGCGATGAAGTTGGCCGGCGCGATGTCCAGCCCGTACTTCTGTTTGAGTCCTACCAGCCCGGTTTGGCGGGTCTGAAACTCCGATGGCGCACCGATTTTCACCTCCGGCGAGTGCACCGCCAGGTCGGCGATGGTTTTGAGGTTCCAGCGTTGCGCGGTCTGCTCCGAGACCGCCAGGGTGTCCTTGTCCTCGGCCGGCGACGGATAGAGGATCGACAAACCGCCGGGGAGGTCTTTGAGCAGGCCCAGCAACACCTCGTCGGGGGTGGTGGCGGTGCTCTCGGCGTCGAAGTACTGCAACAGGTTGCCGGTGTACTCCGGGATCAGGTCGATCGAATGGTCCTGCACCGCGGGGATGTAGGTCTCACGGCTGCCGATCCCGAACTGGCGGGAGATGGAGAACCCGTTGGCTTCCAGCGCCTGGGCGTAGATCTCGGCGAGGATCTTCGACTCGGTGAAGTCGGCGGAACCGACCTTGATCGATCTGAGGTCGCCGGAGATGTCGCCGCCGCCGAGTGGATTGGAGCTGCCGCACGCCGCGACCATCAGGGTGAGTGCGGCTACGGCAACCGCGACAGCGGCGCGCCTGATTCGTCGGGAACAGTTCATCCGACCGTCCTTTCACTCTCGCCTGCCTGCGAGAAGGGCTTCGCCGACCTTACGTCACCGGTGAAGTGGTTTCATTCAAAGCGCATTAGGGCAAAGATGGAGCCATGTCCAGCGATCCGTTCGCGTCAGCCGACCAGCCGGCGTTCGACGCGCCCGGGACCCCCACGATGGGGACCCCGCCACCGCCACCGCCGCCGCCGAAGTCCGCGGTGCACCGCACCCGCGCCGCCGCACTGTGGGCGGCACTCACATTGGGATTCCTCATCCTGATCGTGCTGCTGGTCTTCATCGCGCAGAACACCGAGTCCGTGGAGTTAGCCTTCCTCGGCTGGCACTGGAGCCTGCCGCTGGGTGTGGCGATCCTGTTCGCCGCCGTGGCGGGCGGCCTGGTGACGGTCGCGGTGGGTGCGGTGCGCATGTTCCAACTGCGCCGCGCCGCCAAGAGGAACCTCAAGGGCGGCGTGTAGCTCACCGGATCGACACCAACTGCTCGATGCGGTCACGGGGCAGCTCGCCGTCGACGGTCGCGAACACCTCCATCGCGTTGACCGTCATCGCGCCCCCGTGGTTGTCCAGCCAGGCGGTGTCTGCCGCGTCCCGCCCGGTCGCGATGCGCAGCATCGACTGCCGCGGCGCCAGGCAGGTGGCGTCCACGACGTGCCACTGACCGTCGACGAACGCTTCGGCCACGGCGTGGAAGTCCATGGGGTGGCACCCGGGCGCGTACACCGACACCAGCCGGGCGGGCACGTTCACCGCCCGCAGCAGCGCGATGACCAGGTGCGCGTAATCGCGGCACACCCCGGAACCGGCCAGCAGCGTGTCCGCGGCACCGTCGATCGGGTCACTGGACCCCGGCACGTACCTCAGCCGGGCACCCACCCAGGACGACACCTTCGCCAGCAGCACGACGGGGTCGTCGACGTCACCGAATTCTGTGCCCGCGAAACCGAAGAACTTGTCGGCTTCGGCGTACCGGCTGGGCCGCAGATACATGGACAGGTCGAGGTCGCGCACCGGCGCCGGGTCGGCCTGTCCGACCACGCTCGCCCGGTAGCTGACCTTGAGGTTGCCGACCGGCGCGTCGAGTTTGTGGATGCGGTTGCCGTGGTCGCCGGCGATCTGGTTGATCCGGGCGTCTGGAATCTCGTTGCCGTTCAACGTGAACGACAGTGACTCGGTGACCTCGGCACCCGGCTGGGGCGCTACGGCGATCTGGAATTCGAGCGTCGTGGGCTCGGTGATCTCGACGTCGAGTTCCGCGCCGACGTCACGTTTCATCGTCGTGCGGGGCGCATCGGGGGCATGGTTGGAGCACGCCTCCCTCTACCCGCCGCCGACCTGCGGCGAAACCTCGGCGTCAGCAGAGCTCGGAGAGCCCCGCGGCGATCAGCGGGCCGACGGCCTCGGCCACCTTGTCGGTGTCGTCGACGACGCCGGCCTCGCGGGCCCGGTAGGCGATGCCTGCACCGATGATGGCGAGCTTGAAATAGGCCAGCGCCATATAGAAGTCCCAGTGGTCCAGCGGCTGGCCGGCCGCCCGGGAGTACTTCTCGGCGAGCGCGTCCGCGTTCGGGATCAGTTCGCTCGCCCACGCGGCGTCGGCATGCACCAGGTGGAACGTCGGGTGCCGGTACACGCACATCAGCGCGGCGTCGCTGAGCGGGTCACCGAGCGTGGACATCTCCCAGTCCAGCACCGCGACGACCTTCGTGGCGTCCTCGGCGTCGAGGATGGTGTTGTCGATGCGGTAGTCGCCGTGCACGATCGAGGTGCGGCTCTGCTGCGGCAGGGCTTCGCCGAGACGCCGGTGCAGCTTCCGGACGTCGGCGTCGCACGGGTCATCGGTCTGCTTGACCAGGTCCCACTGCGAACCCCAGCGCCGCACCTGGCGTTCCAGATAGCCGCTCGGCTTGCCGAAGTCCGACAGCCCGACCGCGTCCGGGTCTACCGCGTGCAGGTCGGCGAGCACCGTGATCAGCGCGTCGACGCACGCCTCGATCGCCACCTCGTCGCCGAGGGCTTTCAACTGGTCGGTGTGGCGCACCACCCGGCCGGCGACGTGCTCGACCATCTGGAACGGCGCCCCCAGCACGGAGGCATCGTCGCGCATCGTGACCGCGCGCGCGACCGGGACAGCGGTGTCGGCCAGCGCGGCGACGACCCGGTACTCCCGGGCCATGTCGTGCGCCGAGGGGGTCAGGCCGTGCAGCGGCGGGCGGCGCAGCACCCACTGGGAGGCGTCGTCGGCCACCAGGAAGGTCAGGTTTGAGCGGCCGCCGGAGATCAGCTCGGCGCGCAGGTCACCGCTGCGGGGCACCCCGACCTCGCGCAGGTGCCGGTCCAGGGCGGAAAGATCGAGGCCTTCGAGGTCAGTCACGCTGACTTTCCTACCATCGCTGATTTCTGGGCAATAAGTCCCATACGTGTTCGGTGGCGTTGACCCCCGCCACGCCCATCCGCCCAGTGCGCGACGACAGCAGCCGCGTCACCGACGCGTAGTCGACGTGAAACGACAGCAACCGCTCGGTCCGCAGCACTCGGTGCAGGATCACGTTGATGACTCCGCCGTGGCTGAACACCGCGACGGTGTCGTCGTGCTCGGAGGCGGCCACCACGTCGTCGACGGCGGCGTTGACGCGGGCCAGGAACTCGTCCTCGTCGACGGCGCTGGGCAGGTGCCCGTCGATGAGACGCTGCAGCTCCTGCGGGTTCTCGGCGGCGATCTGCTCGATCGGGATGTAGTGCTCCAAGTCGCGGTCGTACTCGGCGAAGCGCTCGTCGACCTCGATGGGCAGTCCCAGCGCGTCGGCCACCGGCCGCCCGGTCTCGACGGCCCGGATCTGCGGGCTGCTCACCAGTCGCGTGATCGGGAACCGGGCCAGCGCGTCGGGCAGGCGTTTGGCCTGTTCGACGCCTTCTTCGGACAGGTGCGGATCGGAGCCTTGCCCGGGTTCGCTTCGCCGGGGCAGCGCGTGTCGGACCAGAAGCAGTTGCACCGTGACACCATATGGCCCGTGACCGATGCGGGTGGATTCGCCGGCCGGCTGTTTGATCTGACCGACCGGGTGGTGCTGATCACCGGCGGCAGCCGGGGTCTGGGACGGGAGATGGCCTTTGCGGCGGCCCGCTGCGGGGCGGACGTCGTCATCGCCAGCCGCAAGTACGACGCCTGCGTGGCCACCGCCGAGGCCGTCACCGCCGGGACCGGCCGGGCCGCATACCCGTACGCGGTGCACGTCGGACGGTGGGATGAGCTCGACGGGTTGGTCGACGTGGCCTACGACCGGTTCGGCAAGGTCGACGTGTTGGTCAACAACGCGGGGATGTCCCCGCTGTACGAGTCGTTGTCGTCGGTCACCGAGAAGCTGTTCGACTCGGTGGTGAACCTGAACCTCAAGGGCCCGTTCCGGTTGTCGGTGCTCGTCGGTGATCGCATGCTCGCCGACGGCGGCGGCTCGATCATCAACGTCAGCACCCACGGGTCGCTGCGACCGCACCCGACGTTCGTCCCCTACGCCGCGTCGAAGGCTGGGCTGAATGCGATGACCGAGGCTCTGGCGCTGGCCTACGGTCCGACGGTGAGGGTGAACACCTTGATGCCCGGGCCGTTCCTGACCGACATCAGCGATGCCTGGACCTTCACCGATGGTGACACCAACCCGTTCGCGCGCAGCGCCCTGCAGCGGGCCGGCCAGCCCGCCGAGATCGTCGGCGCCGCGCTGTTCCTGATGTCGGATGCGTCGAGTTTCACCTCGGGCTCGATCATCCGCGCTGACGGCGGCATCCCCTAGCGGGCCGCCGCGGGAGTCACGGCGTGATGATGTTGAAGTCCGGGTCCGGCTTGTCGAGCGCCGACAACAAAGCGGTGAGAACGCCTGCGTCCCCGCTGATTTCGAGACCAGGCGAGGTGTTGTCACCGGCGGCGAGCGTGAGCAGGCGCAGCTTGCTCGCCAACCGGACCGTCGCCTGGGCCGTCGCCTCGTCCGCGGCAACGTTGCGGTAGACCAGCACCCCGTTGCGCAGGGTCAGCCGATAGTTGGTCTGCACGTCAAGGAAAGTGACGTCGATGGCGAGGTCGAGATCCCATGCCCGCGGCCCGTTCACACTGATCGCCACCACGTCGAACATCTGCTCTGGAGACAGTTGCCCCACCATCGATGTCGACGTGGTCTGGGTCGGGGTACCGAAGTTGCCGTCCCGCAGCTCGGTCGCGCCGCCGAGGAAGAAGTTGCGCCAGGTCGCCGTCTCGGCGCCGTAGGCCAGTTGCTCGAGGGTGTCGGCGTACAGCTCGCGGGCGCCGACGTGGTTCTCGTCGGTGAAGATCGCATGGTCGAGAAGCGTGGCAGCCCAACGGAAGTCACCGTCGTCGAACGCCTGTCGGGCCAGCTCGACGACGCGGTCGATCCCGCCCATCGCCGCGACGTAGCGCGGGCCGATGGCCTCCGGCGGGTGCGGCCACAGCCGGGCCGGGTTGCCGTCGAACCAGCCCATGTAGCGCTGGTAGACGGCTTTGACGTTGTGGCTGACCGACCCGTAGTAGCCGCGGGCGTGCCAGGCTTGCTCAAGCGCGGGCGGCATCGTGAAGCTCTCGGCGATCTCGATGCCGGTGTACCCCTGATTGAGTTGGCGCAGCGTCTGGTCGTGCAGATAGGAATACAGATCCCGTTGCAGCGACAGGAATTCCACGATCCGGTCGCGGCCCCAGGTGGGCCAGTGGTGCGATGCGAACACCACGTCGGCGCGGTCGGCGAAGGTGTCGATCGCCTCGGTCAGGTACCCGGCCCAGCCGTGCGGATCGCGCACCAGCGCGCCGCGCAGGGTCAGTAGGTTGTGCAGGTTGTGCGTCGCGTTCTCGGCCATGCACAGCGCCCGGAAGCGCGGGAAGTAGAAGTGCATCTCGGCCGGCGCCTCGGTGCCCGGCGCCATCTGGAATTCGATCTCCACGCCGTCGATGGTGTGCACCTCGCCGGTCTCGCGGATGTCGACCGTCGGCACGATGATCGCCACCTCACCCGTCGACGGGGTCTGGCCGAGCCCGCAGCCGACCTGCCCCTGCGGCCCGCGCTCGAGCACCGTGCCGTACATGTAGGCGGCGCGGCGGGTCATCGCGGTGCCGGCATACACGTTCTCCTGCACCGCATGGGCGGTGAATCCCTCGGGCGCCAGCACCGCGACCCTGCCGGCGTCGACGTCGGCCTGCGAGGTCACCCCTAGTACCCCGCCGAAGTGGTCGACGTGGCTGTGGGTGTAGATGACCGCCCGGACCTCGCGATCGCCGCGGTGTTCGCGGTACAGCGCCAGCGCGGCGGCGGCCACCTCGGTGGACACCAGCGGGTCGATCACGATGATGCCGGTGTCACCCTCGACGAAGGTGATGTTGGACAGGTCGAATCCCCGCACCTGGTAGATGCCTGTGACCACTTCGTAGAGCCCCTGCTTGGCCACCAGCGTCGACTGGCGCCACAGGCTCGGGTGCACCGTGGGCGGGGCGTCTCCGGTCAGAAACCCGTAGACGTCGTTGTCCCACACCACGCGTCCGTCAGCGGCGGTGATGACGCAGGGCTGCCGGGCGGCGATGAAGCCCCGGTCGGCGTCGGCGAAATCCCGGGTGTCGTCAAACGGAAGGGTCTCGCGGTGCACCCGGTGCGCGTCTTCGATCGTCGGTGTCGGCGGCTTGCTGTTCATATCGCGAGACTGCCACGTCAGGCGCGGTTTCGATGCTTGACTGACACAATGGACATCCGCCGAGTCGTCACCGGACACGATGCGTCCGGCAAGTCAGTGTTCGTCAGCGACGAGAAGGTCGCCCCCCGCGTGCCGATGCTGCTCCCAGGCTCCGAGTTCACGCTGCTGTGGGGCGGCAACGAAGCACCCCGATTCCCCGACGACGGCTCGATGCCGCAGTGGCACACGTATTTTCCGCCCGTCGGGGGCTTCCGCTTCTCGATGTTCACGCTGCCGCCGCATGCGACGGCGACAGGGGACCCCAGCCAGATCGACGCCGAGGCGGCGCTGGCCGACGCCGAGCAGAAGCTGCCCGGGCTGCTCGGCTACATGGATCCCGAGGATCCCGGCATGCACACCACCGACACCATCGACTTCGAGGTGGTGCTCGAAGGTACGGTGATCCTCGAGCTCGACGACGGCGCCGAGGTGACGCTGCAACCGGGAGACACCGTCGTACAGAACGGGACCCGGCACCGGTGGCGCAATCCGGGTGACACCCCGGCCCGGCTCGCCCTGTTTGTGTGCGGCGCCCACCACGCCGACGTCAGCCGGCCCGGCTGAGTCAGCCCTGTTCTGCGAGCCACTTCTCGGCGCGCCGCTGCGAGGCCCGCGACAGCCACGCGTCCTGAATCAGTTCCCGCAACTCGGTGACGCTGACCTCACCCAAGCGGCCGGCGCGCACCAGCACCGAGAGGTGCCCGGCGAAGTGGTCGGTGGTGAAAAACGGTGAATCGGGATCCTGCGTCAGGGCGAGCTTGTCGTCCTCGGACTCGACCCAGATGATGATGACGTCGGTGTAGCGCTCACCGGTGTCCGGGTCGACCGCGTCGGGCCGGGGTGTGCGGAAGTACACGAACGACTTGCCCCCCACCTGATAGATCGGGTTCTGCCCCTTCGGTCCCTCGACGCGGGTCACGTGCGGCATCGACGCGGCGATCTCGTGGACGTCCGCGACGGTGGCGGGACGGTCACGCACGACGCGGCAGCCGGTGTAGGACGACGTCATGCAGTGCGCCGGAATGCACCGTCGCGGTCATGTAGGTGCAATAGGGCTGACGGCGCCGATCGGTGGGCGACCCCGGATTGAGAAGGCGCAGCCCTGTTTTGGCGGTGGTGTCCCACGGGATGTGACTGTGGCCGAACACCAGCACATCGGTGTCCGGGTAGTCGCGGGCCAGCCGCGCCTCCCGTCCCGTCGCGGCGCCGGTTTCGTGGGTGACGGTGAACTTCAGGCCCTCCAGCACCACGTCGGCCCGTTCGGGCAGCCGGCGCCGGAGCTCCGGTCCGTCGTTGTTGCCCCAACAGGCGACCAGTCGGTCGGCTCGGGCCTCGAGCGTGTCGAGCAGATCCGGCTCGACCCAGTCTCCGGCGTGGATCACCACGTCGACCTCGTCCACCGCGTCCCACACTGTGGGCGGCAGATCTTTGGCGCGTTTGGGCAGGTGCGTGTCGGCGATCAGCAGAAGGCGCACGAACCCGACTTTAGCGGGGGCGAGCGTGGGCCATAGGTACGCGGATTCGGCGGAAAGCGTGCACGGATCCCACGGTCGTCAGAGCCACACGGTTGTCGCTGGTAGTAAGCGCGCCCGAAGGGATTCGAACCCCTAACCTTCTGATCCGTAGTCAGATGCTCTATCCGTTGAGCTACGGGCGCATGGTTGTACTGCATATTCAGTTATGACGAACAGCGGAGGCGAGAGGATTTGAACCTCCGGTCCCCTGTAAGGGGGACAACTCATTAGCAGTGAGTCCCATTCGGCCGCTCTGGCACGCCTCCCGACGTTTACCGCCGCTGGATGAGAGTACACAGGCCCCGCCGCGGGAAGCAAAGCAGCTCCGGACGGGCCCTAAACTGTTCAGGTGTCCGCCCGTCTGCGCCCCGAACTCGCCGATCTGCCCGCCTACGCGCCGGGCAGGACGGTGCCCGGCGCCATCAAGATCGCCAGCAATGAAACCGTCCACGGCCCGCTGCCCAGCGTGCGGGCCGCGATCGAGAACGCGATCGATGGCATCAACCGCTACCCCGACAACGGCTACGTCGAGCTGCGGGAGCGTCTCGCCAAATACGTCGGATTCGCCCCGGAGAATATCTCCGTCGGCAGCGGATCGGTCAGCCTGTGCCAGCAGCTGATCCAGATCACGTCCACCGTCGGTGACGAGGTGCTCTTCGGCTGGCGCAGCTTCGAGATCTACCCATTGCAGGTGCGCACCGCCGGCGCGACCCCGGTGCAGGTGGCGCTGACCGACCACACCTTCGACCTCGACGCGATGCTCGCCGCGATCACCGACCGCACCCGGCTGATCTTCGTGTGCAACCCGAACAACCCGACAAGCACCGTCGTCGACCCCGACGCACTGGCGCGGTTCATCGAGGCCGTGCCACCGCACATCCTGGTGGTGCTCGACGAGGCCTACATCGAGTACATCCGCGACGGGCTCGTGCCCGACAGTTTCGGGCTCGTCCGGGCGCACAGCAATGTCGTTGTGCTGCGCACCTTTTCGAAGGCCTACGGGCTGGCCGGGCTGCGGGTCGGCTACGCCGTCGCCGATCCGGACATCGTCGCCGCGCTGTCGAAGGTGTACGTGCCGTTCACCGCCACCAGCGTGTCGCAGGCCGCGGCCATCGCATGCCTGGACGCCGCCGACGAACTGCTGGAACGCACCGACGCCGTGGTCGCCGAACGCGAGCGGGTCAGCGCCGCGCTGCGCGGGGCCGGCTACGAGTTGCCGCCCTCGCAGGCGAACTTCGTGTGGTTGCCGCTGGTCGGGCGGGCGCAGGAGTTCGCGGCCGACGCCGCCAACGACCGCATCATCGTGCGTCCGTACGGGGAGGACGGCGTCCGTGTCACCGTCGCCGCCCCCGAGGAGAACGACGCCTTCCTCGACTTCGCCGGGCGCTGGGCAGCCCACCTCGTTTAGGAGACAGATGACCACCGACCCCCGCAAGACCTTCACCGAGCTGACCGGGCGCACCGACCGGATCGCCGATGCCGAACTGGACGCGTTCTGGGCCACCCTGGCGCCGGCGACCATCGACTTCATGATCGGCGAATGGAAGGGCGGCGAGTTCGACACCGGACACAAGGCCAACGGCTTCATGAAGAAGTTGAACTGGTTCGGCAAGACGTTCCACTCGGCAACCGATGCCAAGCCCCTGGTCTGCCTGGACGCCGACGGCGCCAAGTTCTCCAACACCGAGGCGATGAACGGCGAGGCCAGCCTCTGGATGGAGGAGTTCCGCGGTGAGGTGGTCGCGACGATGGTCTACGACGGAAGGCCGGTGCATGACCACTTCAAGGTCGTCGATGACAACGCCGTCATCGGCATCATGAACGGCAAGGGCGCCCTCGACACCAACTCGGGCACGCCCCGCCACCTGTACTTCTACCTGGAACGGGTGTAGCCGCATATCGTGGCCAGGATGAAGACGCACGCGCGGATCACGGCTGCGACGCTCGTCGGTCTGGGTGTCGTCCTGGGCGTGACCACGGCCTGTCAGCGCACCACCGAGGGCGCCGTCGCGCAGACCACGCAGCCCGGCCCGCCGCTGACGTCATCTCCGACCACCACCAGCCGCAGCCCCGGCATCCCGGGTATCCCCGACATCCAGATCCCGAATCTGCCGCTTCCGACCCGCAACACCGACGTCCCGCAGGTGCCGGCGCCCGCCAACTCGCTGACGATGACGTGCGAGGAGTTCAGTGGCCTCGACGAACCCACCCGGGTGGCCGTGGTGCGCGAGATCCTGTCCCAGGAGGGCAACCCGCTGGGCCCCGACGGCGAGTTCGTCGGGCAGATCCTGGCTGACGCGGCCTGCCAGTTCCTGCCCAGCGCAGTCGTCGCCGACGTCCTGTTGGGCGGCGGCTAACCTCTCTGGTCATGGGTAACTCCTATGAATCGATGACCGTGGACATCGCCGATCACATCGCGCAGGTCACGCTGATCGGGCCCGGCAAGGGCAATGCGATGGGCCCGGCGTTCTGGGCCGAGCTGCCGGTGGTGTTCAACGAGCTCGACGCCGACCCTCAGGTGCGGGCGATCGTGCTGACCGGCTCGGGCAAGAATTTCAGCTACGGCCTGGACCTGGCCGCGATGGGTGACACGCTCGGCTCGATGATGGCCGATGCGTCGTCGTCGAAGCCACGCGCCGACTTCCATGCCAAGCTCAAAACCATGCAGTACGCGATCACCGCGGTCGCCGACTGCCGCACCCCGACCATCGCGTCGGTGCACGGCTGGTGCATCGGCGGGGGTGTAGACCTGATCTCCGCGGTCGATATCCGTTACGCCAGCAGCGACGCGAAGTTCTCGGTGCGCGAAGTCAAGCTGGCGATCGTCGCGGACGTCGGCTCTCTGGCGCGCCTGCCGCTGATCCTGTCCGACGGGCATCTGCGCGAGCTGGCGCTCACGGGTAGGGACATCGACGCCGCCCGCGCCGACAAGATCGGCCTGGTCAACGATGTCTACCCCGACGCCGAGGCATCACTGGCCGCCGCACGGGCCACCGCGGCGGAGATCGCCGCCAACCCGCCGCACACTGTGCACGGCATCAAAGACGTGCTCGACGAGCAGCGCACCGCCCAGGTGGCGGCCAGCCTGCGCTACGTCGCGGCATGGAACTCGGCCTTCCTGCCGTCCAAGGACCTCACCGAAGGCATCACGGCGATGTTCGAGAAGCGGCCGCCGAACTTCACCGGCGAGTAGGGCGTCGGCGCTGCGCCGTTTCGGGCAGCGCCGTCACGCAGACCAGGCTGACCACCGCCAGGCCGCCCATCATCAGCGCGATCGCCGCGCCGCCGTACGTCGCCATCAGCATCGGCGAGATCACCGGCGGTAGCGCGCCGCCGATGACTCCGCCGAGGGTGTGTGACAGCGCCGCACCGGTGTAGCGGTAGCGGGCGGCGAAGATCTCCGGCAGGAACGCCGCGAGCGGACCCATGCAGACACCGATCAACGCGTAGGTGAGCACGATAGCCACGCCGAACACCACGTGGTCCTCGGTCGCGATCAGCGGGAACACCGCGAACGCCCACGGCGCGGCCAGCGCGTAGCCCAGCGCCGTCACCCGGCGTCGGCCGTAGGTGTCGGACAAAACGGCCCAGACGGCCGCGAAGCCGACGGCGCACAGCCCGCCGATCACGTTGACCAGCAGCACCAGGTTGGCCGAGTAGTCCATGTGCTCAGCGGCGTAATGCGTGAAGAACGTCCCCGCCTGGAACACCAGCATCGGAGCGCAGATCGCCGCACCCCCGGCCAGCAGCACCTGACGGCCCTGCCGGCGGATCAGCTCCGCCAGCGGCGCGCCCTGCTGCGTCTCGGCCTCGTCGAAGACCGGGGACTCCCGGATCCGCAGCCGGATGAACAAGGCGGTGGCGATCAGCACGGCGCTGAGCAGGAACGGGATCCGCCAACCCCATTGCAGGAACGCCTCATTGGCGCCGCCGAAGCCGAGGTGCACCACCAGGAAGACCAGATTCGACAGCACCAGCGCTGTGCCGAGACCCAGCTGGGTGAACATGCCGTAGAAACCACGCCGCTCCTCGGGTGCGTGCTCGGCCGTCATCAGCACCGCGCCCGCCCACTCACCGCCGACGGCGAAACCCTGCACCAGCCGCAGCGCGATCAGCAGCAGCGGTGCCGCGACACCGATGCTGGCCGTGCTCGGAATCAGCCCGACGCCGACGGTGGCGAACCCCATCAGCAGCAGCGTCACCACCAGGGTCTGCTTGCGGCTGATCCGGTCGCCGAAGTGACCGAACACCGCGGCGCCGAGGGGACGGGCCAGGAACGCCGCCGCGAACGCACCCAGCGACGCTGTGGTGGCCATGACGTGGCCCAGTTCGGGGAAGAAGACCGTCGGAAACACCAGCGCGGCGGCGGTGCCGTAGATGAAGAAGTCGTAGAACTCGATCGCCGAGCCGACGTAGCTTGCCGTCGCGATCTGCCGCAGGTTCTGCGTCTGCGCCTCGGCGCGGTCGGTCACCACTGTTGCCATGGCGTCGATGCTGCTCGTCCCGGTGCGCTCGGCATATCCGGTGATCGGTGGAGCCGTCGGGGGAACGTCGTGTCCGCCGATCGGGGGACCCCCTCCCCAGGCGGGCATGAGCGGTGGCGGAGGGATTTGAACCCCCGGACGGTGTTAGCCGTCTCTCGCTTTCAAGGCGAGTGCATTAGGCCGCTCTGCCACGCCACCGCGGGACAGTCTAGACGCGGCCGATCTTGGCGTGCGGCGCGCCGTTCTTCAGGCCGACGCTGATCCGGCGGCAGTTCTCGCCCATCGCCGTGACCTGTGGGCGGCTCAGCCGGTCCAGGAAGTGCGCGCGCACCGCGGCGCCATAGGTCTGCATCGCGGTGGACAACGCCATTCTCCCCTCCGGCGTGATGCTTGCGAGCACCCCACGTCCGTCGTCCGGACTGGCGCCGCGGCTGACGAGCCCCTGCACCTCCAGACGGTGGATCTGACGCGTCACCCGGCTGGGCAGCGACATCAACGCCTCGGCGACATCACCCATCCGGGCGGACCCGGTCGGTGATTTGGCCAGCATGTCGAGCAGCCGCACGTCGTTGAGTGTCAGCCCGTGCTCGTCGGTGAGCGACCGGTTCATGGTCGCGTACATTCGCAGCGCGGCGTCCAGAAAGTTTTGCCACGCCCGTTGCTCAGCTATGTCGAGGCCAGGCGTATCACTCGCCGTGCGCCCCCCGATGATCCCCTCCATGTGCACATACTAGGCCCCTGAAGCGTTGCCGGGGGAGAAAAATATGGCAGTTTTCCCAGCGTAGTAGCCTTGTATGAATGCATGCGATCGTGGCGGACAACTCCTCGAACAAGCTGACCTGGCAGTCTGTCCCAGACGTCGCCCCTGCCGCGGGGGAAGTTCTCATTCAGGTTAATGCCGCCGGCGTCAATCGCGCGGACCTGTTACAGGCGGCCGGCAAGTATCCGCCCCCGCCGGGAGCCAGTCAGATCATCGGGCTGGAGGTGTCCGGCATCGTCGCCGAGGTCGGCGACGGTGTGACCGAGTGGTCGACCGGGCAACCGGTGTGCGCTTTGCTGGCCGGAGGCGGCTACGCCGAGTTCGTCGCCGTCCCGGCCGGTCAGGTGATGCCCGTCCCGCAGGGTGTCCCGCTCCCCTACGCGGCCGGACTGCCGGAGGTGGCGTGCACGGTGTGGTCGAACGTGGTCATGACGGCCGGCCTGGCCGCGCCTGAACTTCTGCTGGTCCACGGCGGTGCGAGCGGTATCGGCACACACGCCATCCAGGTCGCGAAGGCACTGAACTGCCGGGTGGCGGTGACCGCCGGTTCGCCCAACAAACTCGATCTGTGCGCCGAGTTGGGCGCCGACATCACCGTCAACTACCACGACGACGACTTCGTCGACGTGGTCCGCGACGCCGGTGGGGCAGACGTGATCCTCGACATCATCGGCGCGAAGTATCTGGACCGCAACATCGACGCGCTCGCCCCCGGCGGCCGGCTGGTGATCATCGGCATGCAGGGCGGCGCCAAGGCCGAGCTGAACATCGGCAAGCTGCTGGCCAAACGCGGCAGCGTGATCGCGACCGCCCTGCGCTCCCGGCCGGTGGACGGGCCCGGCGGGAAAACCGAGATCGTCGCCGAGGTCACCGCGCATGTGTGGCCGATGATCGCCGACGGGCAGGTGCGACCCGTCATCGGCGCCGAGTTTCCGATCACCGAGGCCCAGGCCGCCCACGAACTCCTGGAATCCGGCGACGTATCCGGGAAAGTGATTCTGCGCGTTGATGTTTAGGCGATTTCAGCCCAGCGACGCCAGCGCGCGCACCAGCTGATCGATCTCCGCCGCGGTGTTGTAGTGCGCCAGCCCGATGGTCACCGCGCCGCCGATGTCGTTGACGCCGATGAGTTCGAGCACCCGCGAACTCACGTTCGCGATCGCCAGGATGCCGTTGTCGGCCAACCGCTGCACCACCCGCTCGGCGGGCACGTTGTCGATCGCGAAGCTGAGTACCGGGATCCGCACCTCGGGATTGCCGATCACGGTGACCGTCGGCAGCGACCGCAGTGACGTCAACAGGTACTCGAACAGCGCGCCCATGTGCACCGAGGCCGACTGCATCGACACCAAAAGCCGCTCGCGCCGCGATCCCTGCGCCGAATCCTCAAGGGAGGCAAGGTATTCGATGCTGGCCACCACCCCGGCCAGCATCCCGAACTGGTGCGATCCCAGCTCCAGGCGCGCCGCACCGCTCGCGTACGGGTTCAGCGACACCGAGCCGAACGCGTCGATGGTCGACGGGTCGCGGAACACCAGCGCCCCGATCGGCGGGCCGCCCCACGCCAGCGCGTTGACCGCCACCACGTCGGCATCGGTCTCGTCGAAGTCGAAAAGGCGGTAGGGCGCTGCCGCGGAGTGGTCGACGATCACCAGACCGCCGACCTCGTGCACCAGCTTGGTCACCTCGCTGAGTTCGGTGACCGTGCCCAGCGTCGACGACGCCGACGTGATCGCCACCAGTCGGGTCGGCCGGGTGACCAGCCCCTCCCACTGCCAGGAGGGCAGCTCCCCGGTCTCGATGTCGACCTCGGCCCACTTGACCTTCGCGCCGAACCGGTTGGCGGCGCGCAGCCACGGGGCGATGTTGGCCTCGTCGTCGAGGCGGCTGACCACCAGTTCGTAACCAAGCCCGACCCGGGCCGACGCGGCATCGGCCAGCGAGGTCAGCAGGACCGCACGGTCGGCGCCCAGCACGACACCGGCGGGGTCGGCGTTGACGAGATCGGCCACGGCCTGCCGGGCGGCGGCCAGGACGGCCGCGCTGCGCCGCGCGGCGGGGTGCGCGCTGGAGGTGGTGGGCATCGATCCACGGAACGCGGTGGACACGGCACGGCCCACGGAATCGGGCAGCAACATGCCGTTCTGGGCGTCCAAATGCACCCAGCCATCGCCCAGTGAGGGGTGCAGTCCGCGCACCCGGGCGACGTCGTATGCCATGCCAGACCACCTTAGTGCGCCTTGGAACTTCGCCGTTCCGCCCGAATTCGAGGCGTCCCGGCGGCTGCCCGACCTCGCTGTTGCCGCCCGCGTCTACACCGGCGCGGGCCATCTGCGCAGCCATACTAGTCGAGCCGCCGACAGTCGCGGAGCGCTACCGCTGTCATCGTTGCTGGTGAGGGGACTGGAGCACGCCAAGCATTGCCGCACCGGGAACACGAGTTTGCGGAAGTAGATTCGGCGACATCCAGGCGATCCGCACGCCGTGTAGATCCTTCGCATGTGCGCTTGCGCCGTCACTGGACAAATCGGGCGCGTGGGAGAAGATCTACGACGACAGCGAGGTCTCTCGTTCACGTGAGGCGGAGCCCGATCGCAATAAGTGAGAAATACTGGGGCACTCTTAGGGGCATGTCTATCAACAGCGACGACGACAACATCGAGGTCATCGGCGAGGGCGAGATCGAGGCAGAGCGCGGATCCGACGGCAAGTCGTTGTCCGACCTCGTCGAGCAGCCCGCGAAGGTGATGCGAATCGGCACGATGATCAAACAGCTGCTGGAGGAGGTGCGGGCGGCTCCGCTGGACGAGGCGAGCCGCGAACGGCTGCGCGATGTGCACCGCACCAGCATCCAGGAGCTTGAGGAGGGGCTGGCCCCCGAACTGCGCGACGAGCTGGAGCGGCTGACCCTCCCGTTCACCGAGGACGCCGTCCCGTCGGACGCCGAGCTGCGCATGGCCCAGGCTCAGCTGGTCGGCTGGCTGGAAGGCCTGTTCCACGGCATCCAGACCGCGCTGTTCGCCCAGCAGATGGCGGCCCGGCAGCAGCTCGAGCAGATGCGTCAGGGCGCCCTGCCACCCGGCATGGCGATGCCCGGTCAGCGTGGCGGCCAGGGACACGGCACCGGCCAGTACTTGTGAGAGCCGCGTGACCAGTAGCACCGAGCCCTACATCCAGACCCGCAACGCGTGGGTCGAGTTCCCGATCTTCGACGCCAAGACGCGGTCGTTGAAAAAGGCCTTCCTCGGCAAGGCCGGCGGGACGATCGGGCGCAACGCGTCCAACGTCGTCGTCATCGAGGCGTTGCGCGACATCACGATGTCGCTGAAGATGGGCGACCGGGTCGGCCTGGTCGGGCATAACGGGGCCGGCAAATCGACGTTGCTGCGGCTGTTGTCGGGCATCTACGAACCGACCCGGGGCGTGGCCACGGTGCGCGGCCGGGTGGCGCCGGTGTTCGATCTGGGCGTCGGGATGGACCCCGAGATCTCCGGCTTCGAGAACATCATCATCCGCGGGCTCTTTCTCGGGCAGACGCGGAAACAGATGATGAGCAAGATCGACGAGATCGCCGAGTTCACCGAACTCGGTGACTACCTGTCGATGCCGCTGCGCACATACTCCACCGGCATGCGGGTGCGGTTGGCCATGGGCGTGGTGACGAGCATCGATCCGGAGATTTTGCTGCTCGACGAGGGCATCGGGGCCGTCGATGCGGAGTTCCTCAAAAAAGCGCAGTCGCGGCTGGCCGACCTCGTCGCACGGTCAGGCATCCTGGTGTTCGCCAGCCACTCCAACGAGTTCCTGGCCCGCCTGTGCAACACCGCGATGTGGATCGACCACGGCACCATCAAGATGGAGGGCGAGATCGAGGACGTCGTCCGCGCCTACGAAGGCGAGGACGCCGCCCGGCACGTGCGCGAGGTGCTCGAGGAGAACGCGCGGGAGAACCGGTCTGCATGACCGAGAAAGTTGTTGCCGTCGTAGTCACCCATCGCCGTCCTGACGACCTGGCCAAGTCGCTGGACGCGCTGACCTCACAGACCAGGCGGCCCGATCACCTGATCGTGGTCGACAACGACGCCGACGATTACGTACGGGATCTTGTTGCCGGACAACCGATCCCGGCCACCTACCTGGGATCGAAGCGCAACCTCGGCGGCGCGGGCGGTTTCGCCCTCGGCATGCTGCACGCGCTGAGCCTGGGCGCGGACTGGATCTGGCTGGCCGACGACGACGGCCGGCCAGGGGACAACGAGGTGCTGGCCACCCTGCTGGCGTGCGCGACCGAGCACGGCCTGGCCGAGGTGTCTCCGATGGTGTGCAACCTCGACGACCCCGACCGGCTGGCCTTCCCGCTGCGCCGCGGCCTGAAGTGGCGCCGGCTGGTGAGCGAGCTGCAGGTGGACGGTCAGGGTGACCTGCTGCCCGGCATCGCGTCGTTGTTCAACGGGGCGCTGTTCCGCGCCTCGACCGTCGAGGCGGTGGGGGTGCCCGACCTGCGGCTGTTCATCCGCGGCGACGAGGTCGAACTGCACCGCAGGCTGGTTCGCTCGGGTCTGCCGTTCGGCACGTCCCTACTCACCAGCTACCTGCATCCCTGCGGCACAGAGGAATTCAAGCCGATCCTGGGAGGCCGGATGCACACCCAGTACCCCGACAACGACACCAAGCGCTTCTACACCTACCGCAACCGCGGCTTCGTGCTGTCGCAGCCCGGTTTGCGCAAACTGCTCCCCCAGGAGCTGCTTCGCTTCGGGTGGTACTTCCTGGTGTCCCGGCGCGACCCGGCTGGGTTCCGGGAGTGGATTCGCCTGCAGCGCTTGGGCCGACGCGAGAGATTCGGACCACACCAGGGCGAGCGAAAGTTCCAGGGCGAGCGAAGCGACGGGAAAAGCGAATGACGATCATGGATGCCGCCGCACAGTCCCGGACGTTGCGTCGGGCGTGGGGCGATCTGGTCGCCGGGTTCGGCAAGCGGGAGCTGTGGCTGCACCTGGGCTGGCAGGACATCAAACAGCGCTACCGGCGTTCGGTGCTGGGCCCGTTCTGGATCACCATCGCCACCGGAACCACCGCGGTCGCGATGGGCGGGCTGTACTCCATGCTGTTCAAATTGGAGCTGTCCGAACATCTTCCGTACGTGACACTTGGGCTGATCGTCTGGAACCTGATCAACGCCTCCATTCTTGAAGGCGCCGACGTCTTCGTCGCCAACGAGGGGTTGATCAAGCAGCTGCCGACCCCGCTGTCGGTGCACGTCTACCGGCTGGTGTGGCGGCAGATGCTGTTGTTCGCGCACAACATCATCATTTTCGTGATCATCGCGATCATCTATCCGAAGCCCTGGTCGTGGACCGACCTGGCCGTGATCCCGGCGCTGGTGTTGATCGCACTGAACTGCGTCTGGGTCGCACTGTGTTTCGGCATCCTGGCCACCCGATACCGCGACATCAGCCCGCTGCTCGGCAGCCTGGTGCAGCTGTTGTTTTTCATGACGCCGATCATCTGGAACGAGTCCACACTGCAGGCCCAGGGAGCGGGCGGGTGGGCCAAGATCGTCGAGCTCAATCCGCTGCTGCACTACCTGGACATCGTGCGCGCCCCGCTGCTGGGCGCCGACCAGGAGCTCCGGCACTGGGTGGTGGTGCTGGTGCTGACCGTCGTCGGCTGGGGCTTCGCCGCGCTGGCGATGCGCCAGTACCGCGCGCGGGTGCCCTACTGGGTGTGACGGTCAGCTGACCAGGGCGGTGCCGTCCGGTTCGGGACCGAAGACGAACCGCCGGCCCGTCATCGACTGTGGCGTGATGCGTACGAACCGCTCCTTCTGCGTCGCGATCCACGGGTAGAGCCCGGCACGGCGCGCCTCGGCGATCTCGTTGGAGGTCGACAGCAGGAGCGCCTTGCCCCGCACGATCACGCTCCAGCCCTCGACGGCGTTGTGATCGTCAGCCTCGAACAGCACGTACTCGTTGAGCGCGGCGGTCAGCAGTTTGGTGCCCTCGGCGGTCCGGAACAGCAGCGTGTGGTTCTGCACGACGAAGTTGACCGGGAAGATCTCGGTCCAGCCGTTCACGGTGGTCACCAGCCTGCCCAGTGACACGCTGCCGAGCTGCTGCCAGCTCTCGGTCTCGGTGAGCTCGGTGACCGGGGCGTCCGGGGTCGTTGTCGCGTCCATGGTTCCCATCGTCGCCGCCGCCGCGCGCCGCTCCTAGGGTCCAAAGGCACTTCCCCACCTCCGCCGAAATCGCATTCCACGCGGTGGTTTCGCGCGTCTTCCCGCGCTGGATGCGATCTCGGCGGACGTGCTCAGCGGACCCGATCTGATTGTCGTGCTCAGCGGACGTCGACGTAGTAGACGCTGCCTGTGGTGGTGTTCTGGAAAGTGCGGTCGTAGCGGTAGTCGCGGACCGTGGAGCGGATGTCGCCGCCCTTGTGGATCCCGACCACACTGGCCTCACTGAGCGGGGCGTTCGACAGCCGGTTGACCACCACGCGGTGGCCCTGGGCTTCGA
>NZ_JBTBFV010000061.1:0-30333 GCF_054786995.1 Mycobacterium sp. ZZG | reverse complement strand
CCATCCGGGTTGTGCACCAACCGCGGCGCCTCATCCAAATACCTGCGCGGCAGATGATTCTTGAACATGTCCGGCGGCTCGACGATGTGATCATCCACGCTGATCAAAATCATGTCGTCCTTGTTCATCGTCGTGCCCGATCTGTGTGCGCTTACCGTATGGCCGACAGTTTAGCGCGGCGGGTCAACAGCAGCGAGCACCCGGGTCGGCGTCGGCGGCTGCGTGACGGCGCCGCCAGTACTCGCGTTCGGACAGCGGGGGCTCACCCGTGTGTCTGCGCGCGTGGTGATCCAGATAGCGCTGATAGTGGTTGTCGCCCATCAGGGTTTGGCAGTACCAGCCGATGCGGCCGACGGCTTGGCGTGTGGCCGCGGTAACGCGTCCCATTGCTTCTGCACCTCCTTCTCCGCCGAGGTCATGACCATGCCCGAAGGGGCGAACATGCGGGAAGGTAGCTGAGCGTCTTCACTGGTCGGCCCGCCGTGGCCGCGAATCGCTCTCAGCGCCACGATCAGTCCGGCGACGAACACGATCAGCACCAGTACGGCGAAGACGATCGACAGCGTGCCCTGGATGAACGTGTTGCGGATGACGGCGTCGAGCTGGCCGGCGTCCTTGGCGGCGCCGAAGCTGGTGGCCCCGCCGTCCCGCGCGTTGCGGTACTGGAAGTGCTGGGTCCAGTATCCGACCTTCGGGTCGCCGGAGAAGATCTTCTGCCACGACGCCGTCATCGTGACCACGAGGTCCCACAGCAACGGGATCCCCGGTATCCACGCCCATTTCAGCAGTCCGCGTTTGATCACCACGACGGTCACGACCGTCAACGCGATGGCCGCCAGCAGCTGGTTGGCGATGCCGAACAGCGGGAACAGCGTGTTGATGCCGCCCAGCGGGTCGGTGACCCCCATCAGCAGGATGCTGCCCCATGCGGCGACGACGATGATGCTGCAGATCCACGCGCCGACCCGCCAGCTGGGATTGCGCAGCTTCTTGAGCGGGCCGCCGAGGTTGCCCAGTCCGTCGGACAGCATGAACCTGGCCACGCGGGTGCCGGCGTCGACGGTGGTGAGGATGAACAGCGCCTCGAACATGATCGCGAAGTGGTACCAGAACGCCTTGAGGCTCGCGCCGCCGAACACCTGGTGCAACACCTCCGACATGCCGAACGCCAGGGTCGGGGCACCGCCGGTGCGCGACACGATGGACTCCTCGCCGACACTTCTGGCGGCGTCGCTGATCTCCTGCCCGGTGATCGGCGGCCCGGACAGCCCCAGCCCGTTGACGTAGTCGGCGGCGCTCTGGGCGGTGGCGCCCGTCGCGGCCGACGGCGCGTTCATCGCGAAATACAGGTGCTGGTTGAGGATCGCGGCGGTGATCAGCGCCATGATCGCCACGAACGACTCGGTGAGCATGCCGCCGTAGCCGATGAGCCGCATCTGGCTCTCCTTCTCCAGCAGCTTGGGCGTGGTGCCGGAGGAGATCAGCGCGTGGAAACCCGACAAGGCACCGCAAGCGATCGTGATGAACAGGAACGGGAACAGCGAACCGGCGAACACCGGGCCGGTTCCGCTGGTGGCGAACTGGGAGATCGCCGGCGCCTCCATCACCGGACGCGCCAGCAGAATGCCGACCGCCAGCAGCGCGATGGTGCCGACCTTCATGAACGTCGAGAGATAGTCGCGGGGCGCCAGCAGGAACCACACCGGCAGCACCGAGGCGGCCAGGCCGTAAATGATGATGCACCAGGACAGCGCCACCTTCGACAGCGTGAACCACTCGGCGCCCCAGCTCGTTTCGGCGACCCAACCGCCGGCGACCACCGCCAGCAGCAGCAACGCCACTCCGATCAGTGAGACCTCGGAGACCCGGCCCGGACGCAGGAACCTCAGATAGAGCCCCATGAAGATCGCGATGGGGATCGTCATCGCGATCGAGAAGACACCCCAGGGGCTTTCAGCCAGCGCGCCGACCACCACCAACGCCAGCACCGCGAGCAGGATGACCATGATGACCAGCACACCCACGATCGCGGCGGCGCCGCCGACGACCCCGAGCTCGTCGCGCGCCATCTGCCCCAGCGACCGTCCGCGCCGCCGCACCGAGATCGACATCACCAGGTAGTCCTGCACGCCGCCGGCGACGACCGCGCCGATGATGATCCAGATCGCGCCCGGCAGATAACCCATCTGGGTGGCCAGCACCGGTCCCACCAGCGGACCCGCCCCGGCGATCGCGGCGAAGTGGTGACCGTACAGCACCCGCCGGTCGGTCGGCATGTAGTCGGTGCCGTTCTCGAAAACCTCTGCGGGCGTGGCGTTGTCGTCGCGCGGTTGGACGATCTTCATCTCGATCAGCCGGGCGTAGAACCGGAAACCGATCACATAGGTGCAGATCGCGGCGATGACGAACCAGACCGCGTTGACTGTCTCGCCGCGGAAGAACGCGATGATCGCCCAGGCGGTGGCGCCGAGAAGCGCGACGACGGTGAAGATGATCTTGTGTTTGACGGTGATCGGCGACCTGTCGACGATCGCCACCGGTGGCAGGTCCTCGTCGGTGCGGATGTAGGTGATCTCCCCATCGGTCTCTTCGATGCGGTCCGATGCGGCGGTGGGTGTGGCCACGGTGTCTCCCGGTCTCTCCGTCGGCTCGACTGTGTTTCTGCCCTGGATCCATGCCTTGTCTCGATACTGGCACCGGACGGAGCGCACGTGTGCGGAAACCTCCTATTGCGATGTCAGCTTCCGCGTTCGTAGAACGCGCGCACCGTGTCGATGGTGTCAGCCTCCTCGGCGGTCTTGTCATCGCGGTAGCGCAACACCCGCGCGAAGCGCAGCGCCATCCCACCGGGGTAGCGCGAGGAGGTCTGGATTCCGTCGAACGCGATCTCGACGACCTGCTCGGGCCGGACCTTGACGACATGGCCGTCTGATGTCGCGGCCGGGACCGCTCCTCGGTCTGATGTCGCGGCCGGGGCCGCTCCTCGGTCTGATGTCGCGGCCGGGGCCGCTCCGGCGGCCAGCGCCAGGAATCTCTCCGTCTGCCACGCCAGCATCTCGTCAGTCATGCCCTTGAACGTCTTTCCCAGCATCACGAAGCCGCCGGTGGCCGGGTCCCGGGCGCCGAGATGGATGTTCGACAGCTTGCCGGTGCGCCGTCCCGATCCCCACTCCACGGCCAACACCACGAGGTCGAGGGTGTGGACGGGCTTGACCTTGAGCCAACCCGCGCCGCGGCGGCCGGCTTCGTACGGGGCTGTCGGCGATTTCGCCATCACGCCTTCATGGCCCGCTGCCAGCGTCGCGTCGAGAAAGGCCTGGGCGGCCGCCGGGTCCGAGGTCAGCAACCGGTCGACGCGCTGCTCCTGGGGCACCGTCGCGTCGAGTCGGGCGATGCGCGCTTCGGCGGGCAGATCGAGTAGGTCGAGGCCGTCGGCGTGCAGGAGGTCGAAGAAGAACACCGACAGTCTCTGGGCCGCCGCGCTCGCCGCGCCGCCGCGGCGCCCGAAGCGCGCGGCGGTGATCTGGAACCGGTGCGGGCGGCCGTCGGCCCGCAGCGCGATCGCCTCGGCGTCGGCGATCAGATCGGTGACCGGCAGCGCCAGCGTCGCGTCGACGATCTCGGGCAGCCGGGCTGTGACATCGTCGAGGCTGCGGGTGAAGATCGACACTGCGTCGCCGCGGCGGTGGATCTGCACCCGTGCCCCGTCGAGCTTGGTTTCGAACAGGGTAGGTCCTCCGAAGCGTTCGAGCGCGTCGGCGACGCCGGTGGCCGTCTGGGCCAGCATCGGCCCCACCGGCCGGCCGACCTGCAGGGTGAACCGGGCGAGCGCGGACTCGCCCTCGGTGATGGCCGCGGCGGCCACCGCGGGAAGGTCGCCGCCAAGCATCGCGGCGCGACGCACCGCGGCGGCCGGAATCCCGGCGGCTTTGCCGACCGCGTCGGTCATCACCCCGACCAGGGCGCCCTGTCGTAGCTCGCCGGTGAGCAGGCGGCGCAGGAAAGTCTGCTCGACGGCGGTGGCGGCGGCGAAGAGTCCGGCCAGGAGTTCGGCGCGGCGGGCCTGGGAACCCTTGCCGGACGTGGCTCCGATCTCGCCGAGGAGCGCGTCCACCTGGTGGACCGTCAGGGTGGGCACGTCGGCCGGGGCGGGCACCGACCGCACGGACGCCCATCCCACTCCGATCTGGCGTTGCGTCAACTCGCCGGACAGCCAGGACACGACGACGTCGACCTGCCGGGCATCGCCGCCCGCGCCGGCCGCCCCCAGCAGCTCGGAGATCCGGGCGATCTTGGCCAGCCGCGCCGAGGAGGCCGCGACGTCCGCAGAAGCGGTGGCGACGTCTACCAACAGCACGCCATGATCCTCTCAAGCTCGCCGAAATCGCATTCCACGCGGCCAGAACCGTGAAAGGACCGCGTGGAATGCGAGTTCGGCGAGCTCACCTCACGACGAAGGTGATCGAGTGCCAGCCTGTCGCCCCATCGGGGACCGGGTCGGCACGCTCGGAGGTCTGCGTGTAACCGGCGTTGTCGGTGGCACGGACCGTGATGCGGTGAAAGCCCGGCTCACGCGCGTCCCACGGGAAACTCCACAACCGCCAGGTGTCCCCGGAATAGGCCTCGCCGAGGGTGGCCGGTTGCCACTGGCCGTCATCGATCTGGACTTCGACGGCGCGCACCCCGCGGTTCTGGGCCCACGCGACACCGCCGAACGTGACCGGACCGACGGGGACGTCCTGGCCGGCGCGGGGCACGTCGATCCGCGACGCGGTCTTGATGGGGCCGCGGGCCGACCATCCCAGCCGCGTCCAGTACGCCTGCGCGCGGTCGAATCGCGTCACCTCCAGATCGGTCACCCACTTGGTGGCCGAAACGTAGCCGTACAGCCCCGGCACCACCAGGCGCGCGGGGTAGCCGTGCTCGGTCGGCAACGGTTCACCGTTCATGCCGATGGCCAGCAGCGCATCGGCGCCGGTGAGCGCCTCGACAGGCGTGCCCGCCGTCCAACCGTCCACCGACATCGACAGCACCATGTCGGCATCGGGCTGCACACCGGCCTCGGCGAGCAGGTCCCGGACGCGGTACCCCGTCCACACTGCATTCGAAATCAGATCGCCCCCAACAGGATTGGACACGCACGTCAACGTGACGACCTTCTCGACAACCTCGAAGCGCTCCAGATCGGGGAAGCGGAGCTCGATCTCGCGGTCCACCATGCCGTGAATCCGTAACCGCCAGTCCTGTCGGCTGAGCTGCGGGACGCTCAGCGCGGTGTCGATGCGGTAGAAGTCGGCGTTACGCGTGACGAACGACGGAAGCTCAACGCCCTTGGGCGCCACGGTGTCTGGGATGGGCGGCGCCGCCCTGCCGGGCTTCGGCAGCGTGAACGCCTCGCGGTCGCCGGACACCGACGACGTCCAGCGGCCGACGACCGCGCCGACGACACCGCTCGCCACCCCGGCACCCAGCAGGCCGAGGGTGACCAACGACAGCCGCCGGCCCTCGTCGGTGCCGGGCCCGTCCGCCGCGTCGCCGAACCGGCCCGACACCAGCAGCCGCAGCGCCGCGACACCGCATGCCGTGCCCACCAGGGTGGGCGCCACGTCGACCACCGTCGCGCCGGCGCGGGACAGCACCGCCGCGCAGCCGACCACGCCGGCCAGTACGATCACCGCGCTGCCCCACGGACGGCGCCTGGATTCGAGGACGCCCGCGACGGCGGCGAGTGCCGCGATCACGACGAGCACCATTACCGTCAGAGCCAGCTTGTCGGCGGTGCCGAAGGTGCTGATCGCCCAGTCCTTCACCGGTCCGGGGGTCCGATCGATCACCGCTGAACCGACGGCGGTGCGCACGTCGGACTGCGGCCCGAACGCGGCGGCCAGAAGTTGCGCGACTCCGACGCTGACCGCGGCGGCCGCGATGCCGGCCATGGCTCTGGCGCCGCGTGTGCTCATGCTGCCAAATTACCGTCGCGCAGAACCCGAGAGTCTTACCGAAGCATGTCATCCGCTAGGTTGCAGATGGGCTTTACAAATCGTCCACATTCTGCAAAGTCGGGAAAGGGAACAGATGGAGATCGAGGGCAAGAAGGCCGTCGTTGTCGGCGGCGCGTCGGGCTTCGGACGGGCCACCGCGGAAGCACTGGCCAAGCGCGGGGCGAGCGTGGCGGTGCTGGATCGTCCGCAGTCCAAGGGCAAGGAGGTGGCCGACCAGATCGGTGGCACCTTCCACGAGGTCGACATCACCGACTTCGAGGGCACCGAGTCCGTGCTCAGCCAGGCCGTCGAAGCCCTCGGCGGCCTGCACATCGCGGTCACCACCGCCGGTGGCGGCATCGCCGAGCGCACCCTGAAGAAGGACGGCCCGCACAGCCTGGAATCGTTCCGCAAGAGCATCGACCTGAACCTGATCGGCACCTTCAACATCAGCCGGCTCGCCGCGTGGCAGATGTCGAAGAACGACCCGGTCGACGACGAGGCCGAAGAGCGGGGCGTCATCATCAACACCGCCTCGATCGCGGCCTTCGAGGGCCAGATCGGCCAGGTCGCCTACACCGCCTCCAAGGCCGCGATCGCCGGTATGTGCCTGACCATGGCGCGGGATCTCGGCAGCCTAGGTATCCGCGCGCTTGCGATCGCGCCGAGCCTGTTCGCCACCGGGCTCACCGAGGGCATCCCCGACGAGTACGTCAGCATGCTGACCAAGGACGCGGCGTTCCCGAAGCGCCTCGGCAAGCCCGAGGAGTACGCCAGGCTCGCCGTCGCGATCGTCGAGAACCCGATGCTGAACGGCCAGTGCCTGCGCCTGGACGCCGGCCAGCGCTTCGCCCCCAAGTAGCAGCGGCGAATCGGGCGCGCACTGGCACTCGATGTCGCTTGGCGCGCCCGATTCAGCGCTACGGTGGGTGGGTGGCTACTGTTGCCGAGCACGTCATCGCGACCCTTCACACCAGCGGCGTCCGGCGGGTCTACGGACTTCCCGGGGACAGCCTCAACGGCTTCACCGACGCGCTGCGCCGCTCCGGCCAGATCAGCTGGGAACATGTGCGCCACGAGGAGACGGCCGCGTTCGCCGCGGCAGCCGACGCGGCCCTGACCGGACAGCTTGCGGTCTGCGCCGGCAGCTGCGGCCCCGGCAACCTGCACCTGATCAACGGACTTTTCGACGCCCAGCGGAGCCGGGTGCCGGTGCTGGCGATCGCCGCCCACATCCCGCGCGCCGAGATCGGCTCGGAGTACTTCCAGGAAACCCACCCGCAGGAACTGTTCCGCGAGTGCAGTGTCTACCGGGAACTGGTCAGCACCGCCGAGATGCTGCCGCGCATCCTGCACATGGCCATGCGGGCCGCGGTCGAGGATCGCGGTGTCGCGGTGGTCGTGATCCCCGGCGAGATCTTCCTGCAGAAGGCCGAGCCCACTGCCTGGCAGACCCGGCCGGTCGTCGCCGCCAGGTCGGTGGTGCGCCCCGACGACGCCGGCCTGCGCGAGGCGGCGGCAATGCTCAACGCCGCGCAGGCGGTGACGATCCTCGGCGGTGCAGGCGTGGAGGGAGCGCACGACGAACTCGTCCGGCTCGCCGCGACGTTGCACGCCCCGGTGGTGCATGCGTTGCGCGGCAAGGACTTCATCGAATACGACAATCCGTACGACGTCGGGATGACCGGGCTGCTGGGCTTCGCGTCCGGCTACAAGGCGATCAAGGAAGCCGACCTGCTGCTGATGCTGGGCACCGACTTTCCCTATCAGCAGTTCTATCCCGACCGCGCGAAGGTCATCCAGGTCGACATCCGTGGTCGGCATCTCGGGCGGCGCACCCCGATCGACCTGGGGCTGGTCGGCTCCGTCGGCGACACCCTGGCCGCATTGCAGCCGCTGGTCCACCAGAAGGCGGACCGCACCCACCTGGACCGCTCGCGCAGGCACTACCGCAAAACCCGCAAGACCCTCGACGAGCTCGCCGTCAATGACCGCAACCGCACCCCGATCAGGCCGGAATATGTTGCGGGGCTGGTCAATAGGATGGCCGACGACGACGCGGTTTTCACCGCCGACGTGGGGTCGCCGGTGGTGTGGGCGGCGCGTTACCTGACGATGAACGGCCGGCGCAGGCTCATCGGGTCGTTCAATCACGGCACGATGGCCAACGCGCTGCCGCATGCGATCGGGGCGCAAACCGCGTTCCCGCAACGCCAGGTGGTGGCGCTGGCCGGAGACGGCGGATTGACGATGTTGTTCGGCGAGCTGATCACGTTGATCCAGAACCGGTTACCGGTCAAGGTCGTCGTGTTCAACAACTCGTCGCTGAACTTCGTCGAACTGGAGATGAAGGCGGCTGGCATCGTCAACTTCGGCACCGACCTGACCAACCCGGATTTCGCCGCCGTGGCACAGGCGATGGGCGTCTTCGGCCGGCGTGTCGAGCGCCCGGATCAACTCGAGCCGGCGTTGGCGGACGCGTTCGCCGCCGGCGGTCCTGCCGTCGTCGACGTCATCACGGCGCGGCAGGAACTGTCGATCCCGCCTGCCATCACCGCCGAACAGGCCAAGGGGTTCTCCCTGTACGCGATCAGAACCATCCTCGCCGGCCGTGCCGACGAACTGCTCGACCTCGTCTCCACCAACGTGGCGCGGCGCATTCTGGACTGATCTGCGCGGGTGCCCTGAGACGATGGCGGCATGCCAGTCGACGTGACGCTGACCGAGACAGAACAGGATGCGCTGCGGAAGTGGGTGCGGGGGAGCGGGATCGGGTCGACGCTCACCGATGTCACCCCGTTGACCGGTGGGTCGCAGAACATCGTGGTACGGCTGCGGGTGGACGGGCGGCCGATGGTGTTGCGCCGGCCGCCGCAGCACCCGAGACCCACCAGCGACAACACCATGCGCCGCGAGATCGCCGTGCTGCAGACCCTGAAAGGCACCGCGGTGCCGCATCCGGAACTGATCGCCGGGTGTGAGGACCTCGACGTGCTCGGGGTGGTGTTCTACCTGATGGAGGCGATCGACGGGTTCAATCCGGGCACCGAGGCCGATGAGGCCTACGTGCGCGACGCCGGCATGCGGCACCGCGTGGGGCTGTCATATGCGGCGAGTCTGGCCGAATTGGGCAAGGTGGCGTGGGAGGGCAGCCCGTTGGCAGCGCTCAAACGACCGGGATCCTTTCTCGCGCGCCAAGTTCCGCAGTTCATGCGGCTGCTGGAGAGCTACCGGCACGATCGCTACTCGCCCGAGTCGTTCCCGTCGGTGCACACGCTGGCCGACTGGCTGGAGACCTGCCGACCCGAGGATGCGGCGCCGGGGATCATGCACGGTGACTGCCATCTGAACAACGTGCTGCTGCGTCGGGACGTCCCCAAACTCGCGGCGTTCATCGACTGGGAGATGTGCACCGTGGGTGACCCGTTGCTCGATCTCGGGTGGATGCTCGTCTGCTGGCCGGACGGGCCGAATCCGATCGACGCCGGTTCCGCCCTCGCCGCCCTCGGGGGTCTGGCCACGCGGCCCGAACTCGTCGAGGCGTATCTGGGCGCGGGCGGGCGCCGCCCGGAACGCCTGGACTGGTATGTCGCGATGGCGTGCTTCAAGCTCGCGATCGTCATCGAGGGTACGTGGTCGCGCTATCTGGCCGGCCAGGCCAGCGCGGAGGCCGGGGAGCGGTTGCACGCCTCGGCGGAGAACCTGATGGCGCTCGGAACGTGGGTGTCCAAGGGCGACAACCCATTCGTGTGATCAGCGGTAGGCGTCCACCCCGAGCTTGACCGCGAGGGTGACACCGGCCAGTCCGATCGCGATACGGAGAGGTTTGTCCGGGCTGTGCCGCACCACCACCGGGCCGAGCCTGGAGCCGAGCAGGCACCCGGCTCCCAGCACGAGAACCGCGACCCACTGCACGGGCGCCACCGCGGCGAAGATCAGCGCGGCGACGCCGTTGGCCAGACCCAGGACCACGTTCTTGCCTGCGTTGGCATGGGCCAGTGTCTCGCCGCCGAGGCGCAGGAACAGCGCCAGCAGCAGCACCCCTGCCGCGGCGCCGAAATAGCCGCCATAGATGCAGATCGAGAACACCGCGACACCCTGCAGCGCGAGCGTGAGGGTACGGCGATTCCGCGACGCGCCCGGGCTGTCCCGGCTCGGCCGTACCGGGAGCAGGATCGCCAGGGACGCGAACCCGAGCAGCAGCGGCACGATCTTCTCGAAACCCTCCGCCGGCGTCGACAACAGCAGGACCGCACCGGCGACCCCACCGACCGCGGCGAACGGCAGCACCCGCTTCAACATCGCACCCTGCCCGGCCAACTCGGGCCGCGATCCCAGGATCGACCCGACGCCGTTGAAGACCAGCGCGACGGTGTTGGTGACATTGGCCGTCACCGGAGGCAACCCCACCAGTAGCAGAGCCGGATAGGTCGCCACGGACGCCAGTCCGGCGATGCTGCCGGTCAATCCACCGGCGATTCCGGCCGCGAAGAGCAGCACCGCTTGCGACCAGGACACCGGCACATTGTGCCGGTTGCACCACGCGATGGCGGAGGTCTAGCATCGCTGACGTGCCGAGGCGACTCGTAGTAGCAACCCGCAGCGGGGTCTGATCCTGACCGACCCCCCGCTGTGGGTCGTCGCTACTTCTGTCGGTCGCTCCTCTCGGATCGAAAAGGCCGGCACATGAACTCCCCGATCTCCACGTCAGATGGTGCACCGATGACCTTCGCCGCCGTGATCGACGGCCGCCTGCCGAGCGCGCTGCGCGAGCCGGCTGCGACCAAGTCGTTCGACGAGTTCTTTCACGAGTACGCGCCGGCGTCCGGCCCGGTGCGGCTGGGGCAGTGGTGCTGCGTCGACGGTGAGCGACGGCTGGGGCCGCAGGTGCGCCACTACCAGGCGACTTTGGGGTTGGGAGACCGCATCGGCACCTCCCGTGCGGCGGCGTGCGGTCCGGTCGCCGCGCTGACCGCGATGCTCTATGAGCACGGCGTTGCCGTCGAGATGACGGCCTTTCACCAGTTGCGTGCCGGTGAGCACACCGCGACGTTCATCCGGGGCAGCGACGGCGAGAGCTCGCAGTGGGCGATGGGGTGGTCCGACGATCCGACCGAGTCGGCGTTGCGCGCGGTCGTCGCGTGCGCCAACCGGCTGATGGCCGACAGTTAGCGCCGAAATTGCATTCCAGCAGCCGAAGTTTCCAGCGGCGAGCTGCTGGAATGCAATTTCGGCGGAAGGGCAATCAGTGCAGCGGGCGCAGCACGATCGGCATACCGTCGAGCGGGACCGGCATGCCGCCGTAGTCGTAGCGCGGCTGGTAACCGGGGCGCGGCAGCTCGAGCCGGTAGTTCTGCAGCAGCCGGTGCATGACCGTCTTGATCTCCAGCTGACCGAACACCATGCCGATGCACTTATGGGCGCCGCCGCCGAACGGGGCGAACGCATACCGGTGCTTCTTGTGCTCGTTGCGGGGTTCGGCGAACCGTTCCGGATCGAACTTGTCGGGATCGGTCCACAGCTCGGGCAGCCGGTGATTGATCGACGGCCACGTGACCACGTTGGTGCCGGCCGGGATGTAGTAGCCCAGCAGGTCGGTGTCGCGGACAGCCTGGCGGAAGTTGAACGGCAGCGGCGTCATCATCCGCAGCGACTCGTTGATCACCAGGTCGTAGGTCTCGAGCTTCTCCAACGCCTCGATGTCCAGCGGGCCGTTGCCGATGCGCGCGGACTCCTCGCGCAACCGGTCCTGCCACTGCGGATTGGCGGCCAGGTGGTAAGCCATCGTCGTCATCGTCGACGTCGACGTGTCGTGCGCAGCCATCATCAGGAAGATCATGTGGCTGACGATCTGGTCGTCGGTGAAGCTCTGACCGTCTTCGTCGGCGGAGTGGCACAGCACGCTGAACATGTCGGTGCTCTCCGAGCGCCGCTTCTCGCCGATCCGGCTGGAGAAGTAGTCCTCCAGCGTCTTGCGCGCCTTGATGCCCCGCCACCACGTCAGCGGCGGCACCGGCTTGCGCACAATCGCGTTGCCGGCGCGCGTTGTCGTGGTGAACGCCTGGTTCACGGTCGTGACCAGGGCGCGGTCGGTTCCCGCCGGCACACCCATGAACACCTCGGAGGCGATGTCGAGGGTGAGCTCCTTGATCGCGGGATGGAACAGGAACCGCGGATCATTGGCCACCCAGTCGTGGGCCAACACCGCCGAGGCCACCGAATCGATGTGCGAGACGTAGCCGGTCAGCCGGGTGCGGGTGAACGCCTCCTGCATGATTCGGCGGTGGAACAGGTGCTCGTCGAAATCGAGCAGCATCAGCCCGCCCTCGAAGAACGGCCCGATGACCGGGTCCCAGGCTCGCTGGGAGAAATCCTTGTTGCGGTTGGTGAACACCGCCTGGGTCGCGTCGGGGCCCAGCGCCATCACCGACGAGAGCGCGGGGGATTCGGCGAAGTACACCGGCCCGTGCTTGCGGTAGATCTCCAGGATGAAGTCGGGGCCACCCCGGAAGATCTCGATCATGTGCCCGATGATGGGCAGCCCGGCGTCGCCGCGGATCGGTTTCAACTCGCTGCCGGCCGGTGGCTCGGCGAGCACGAACTGGTCCCACTGCTTGTCTTTGAGGCGCTTCTCCACCGCGCCCATTCCCGGAATGGTGACCGGCGTCGGCTTGAGCCGCCGTTTGGCCTGGTCGAGCAGATAATCTGTGGTCGAGACTGTCGGCACTTGAACGCTCCTGGAGTCGAAGGCTGTGGTCGATGTCACTTTGGCCGCTATCCTGGTCGAGACTCTTGACGGCTGTCAAGTTTCTTAGGTTTGTGTCGGAGGTGTGGTGATGCCAAGGTTTACAGGCATGACGGCCGATCCCACTGCCACCGACCTTCGCCGGAGTAGAGGTGACCGTCAGCGGGACGCCATCGTGACCGCCGTTCGCGAACTGCTGCAGGAAGGCTCCTTCGCCGATCTCTCGGTGAGCACCATCAGCGAGCGGGCGGGGGTGGCCCGGTCCGGCTTCTACTTCTACTTCGACTCGAAGTACGCGGTGCTCGCGGTGATCGTGGCCGAGGCGATGGCCGAGCTGGATCAGCTGACCCACGACTTCGCACCCCGCGAGCTCACCGAGTCGCCGTCGGAGTTCGCCCGGCGCATGGTTGGCTACGCCGCCACGGTGTACTCCAGAAACGACCCGATCATGGGCGCGTGCAACCTGGCCCGCAACACCGACGCCCAGATCCGCGAGATCATGGACGACTTCCAGGACTCGGTGGTGGACAAGATCGTCGGACTGGTCGAACACGACTCCGGCGCGCGCCCGATCTCCGATGACCTGCCGGCGCTGGTGCGCACCCTGATCGCGGTGACGGCGATGACGCTGTCCCACGACAGCGCGTTCATCGGCCGGGGCGAGGATCCCGCCCGCGCGGTCGACATCGTGGAACGGATGTGGTTGACCGGCCTGTGGGGCGGCGACAGGCTCACCGCGGACTAGGGCGTGTCTGCTTAATGTGAACGATGTTGTGCCTGATGCTGTTTAAGTGTTACGGACTGATGTGATTTCTGATGACTTGTGGTCGGTGATTGAGCCGGTACTGCCTTCGGGTCGACGGCGCGGGCGGCCGTGGAACGATCATCGGGTGACGCTGGAAGGAATTATCTGGCGTTACCGGACTGGATCTCCGTGGCGCGATCTGCCCGCGCAGTTCGGCGCCTGGCAGTCGGTGGCTGAACGTCACCTGCGGTGGTCCACCGACGGCACCTACGCGCAGATCTTCGCAGCGATCTCCCGTGACATCGATGTCGATGACGCTGACGCTGAGCTAGTCGAACTGCTGCTGGCGGTGGATTCGACCAGCGTGCGTGTACATCAGCATGCCGCTGGTGCCCGCCCTGGTCGCCACACAGGGGGATCTGTCGAATTACAACAAACACCCCGATGAGCCCGATGGCCATGCCATCGGCCGTTCACGCGGCGGGCTGACAACGAAGATCCACGCGCTGGCCGATCAACGCTGCAGCGCGGTCACCATGGCACTGTCGCCGGGGCAAGCCGGCGACAACCCGATGCTGTGGCCACTGCTGACTGCCCATCAGGGCCCAAAGTTTCGGCTACTCGCCGATAAGGGGCTCTCCGCATTGAGCGGGGCGTGTGCTGATTTCATGCTGCTGGTCTCTGCCCTCGGGTGAGGGCGATGTGGACCATGATGCGCCTTCGGTAGTTGTCCATGTTGGTGAAGCCGCATCCGACACGCTTGGTTTGCTTGATGATCCGGTTGAAGCCCTCGGTGCGGGCGTTGGTCACGTCCTCGGTGAGCGCGACGAGCACCGCTGGCCACCAGGTGTCGATCGTGGTCGCCAGGCGGCTGGTTTCCTCCATGTCGGCGCGGGCGGCGGCGTCGTAGAAGTCGTACAGCCTGCGCCGGATCTGGTGCGGCTGGTGTTCGGCCAGCAGCAGGCGCAGGCGTTCCTTGACGGCATGCGCGGCGGCGATCTCGTTGGTCGGATCCTCGGCGGCGAGGGCGGCGTTGAACCGGGCCTTTTGCTTCACGGTGAGGTGCTCGTAGCCGATGAGCAGCAGTTGCCGGCTGGCCCAGACTTTGTCGGTGGCGGTGCCGCGGCGGCCGTGCAGTTGCCGGGTGATCCGTTGACGGACCTGGGTGACCATGAGGTTGGCGAGGGCGACGAGATGCCACTTGTCGACTGCGATCCGCGCGTCCGGCAGGGCGGTGCGGATCCCGGATCGACAGGTACAACAGTCGCCCGCCCGCACACCCGCCTCGGCAACGCCCCACCCGCCGAGTACGAGGCAGCGCACTGCGCTGAGCCCACCAAGTCATCGCGACCGGCAATGACACCTGCATAGACGTGGCATCAACGCGTAGATGTTTCAGTTTCTTCTGTGCTGGGGCTGTGTCAGGTGCTGGACCGGGTGTAGGCAGCGGCGCGCACCACATCGTCGTCCTCCAGTCCAGCTCCTAGTGCTCCGCCCACGGTGGCCAGGCTGGCGGTGAGCCAGCTGATCTTCGCGTAGTCCAAAGCGTTCACTGGGTGACCGGCGACACCGGCCAGTACCTGCTCGTCGATGAGCAGCAGCGCGCCGACCCAGGACAGGATGAATAAGCCGAGGTAGAACACCACAACCCCGATGGCCACGGTCGCGGTGGTGGCCAAATTGAACAGGATCACCTGCTCACGTTGGGCTCGCCGCCGTGGGCGCTCCCACAAGTCGGCTCCCAGGATCAGGGTGGCACTCACCGCCCCGATCGCCATCACCGCCAGCAGGACCAGGCGCACCGGCCAGTAGGCCATGGCCAGTACCCATAGGTCCGAGGCCACCAATGTCAGCATGCCGGTGGCCGCTGCCACGACCATCGCCCGGGAGAGCCGGGCCACGAAGGCCCAAGGCTGGTTGGCGCGGATCATGCCCAGCAGCAACCGCACGTTGCCGCTCAGCACTCGGGCCGTGAACTGCACGACGTTGTCGTCCGGGCGTTCGTCGAGATCGGTGGACAGCTGGTGGGCTCTTCGAGCAAGATCCCGCTGGGCGTTGAGGTCTTCGGCGTCGTAGCCCAGGAGCTGCCCGACCACGTGCACGGTGGTCTCTTGCACCTTCTGCCGCACGTGCACGGCTCCCAGGGTTGGGACGGAGACCAGTCCTACCCCGTGCACGGGGCTGAGCTGGGTGAGCACCGGACGTCGGCCGGTCTTCAGGGGGATCTCGGTGAGCACCACGGCCAAATCCCAGTTCTCCTCCAGCACGCGGTTTCGGGCCGCCTCCAGCAGGTCCAAGGTCTCGGTGGGTGGATCGACC
Source organism: Mycobacterium sp. ZZG (assembly GCF_054786995.1). NCBI lineage: Bacteria > Bacillati > Actinomycetota > Actinomycetes > Mycobacteriales > Mycobacteriaceae > Mycobacterium > Mycobacterium sp. ZZG. The sequence goes on along the minus strand of NZ_JBTBFV010000061.1, from coordinate 14,543 downwards.
AGCCGGTCTTCGGCCATCTTCAGTTGCCAGCGCACTCCCGGATACCGCTGCACCAAAATCTTGCGCACCGAGGTGGTGACCTCGGGGCCGAGCATCGCACTCAGGGATGGTGAGACCACCAGGCCGATGAGCAGCTCGGCATCGGAAAGGGGTTCGGCAGGATCGGGGGTGGATCGGCAACGCTCAGCAGTCATCGCTCCATGGTGAGGCAACCACGGGCCGGATTGCCACTGGCTCGATGGAGCCCCCAAGGTTTCGTGCAGCACCGCGGGCCGGATTCGGTGGTCGCCTCGATCCCGGAGAGAGCGGTGCTGCTCACTGCGAAATCCTCTCCCCGCCGACGCCGCCAGCGCGAAGACATCACAGCCAGCGGGCCCGGGACCTGCCGGTGTCGAGGACGGCTTCTCGATGATGCTGCAGTGACGGATCGGTTGAAGTGCTTCGGCGGTGTGGGAGCAGTGATCAGCGTGGGGCCGGTCGATTCCGTTCGGACAGGTGATGCATCGACTGCCCAGCGGCAGGTGCGGTACTGATGCGGGGGTACCCGGTGCAGGGGTGTCAAGGCCCAGCTCCGAAGACGGCAAGCCGGGCACGTGAAAGGCGAATTATGGCCCGCCGCAACCCGAGCGGGAAGGCATGTGTGGCACGAGGCGCGCCGAAGACGGGCCGGGCGTTTACTGCAGAGATAAGGGGCTCTCCGCATTTGAGCGGGGCGTGTGCTGATTTCATGCTGCTGGTCTCTGCCCTCGGGTGAGGGCGATGTGGACCATGATGCGCCTTCGGTAGTTGTCCATGTTGGTGAAGCCGCATCCGACACGCTTGGTTTGCTTGATGATCCGGTTGAAGCCCTCGGTGCGGGCGTTGGTCACGTCCTCGGTGAGCGCGACGAGCACCGCTGGCCACCAGGTGTCGATCGTGGTCGCCAGGCGGCTGGTTTCCTCCATGTCGGCGCGGGCGGCGGCGTCGTAGAAGTCGTACAGCCTGCGCCGGATCTGGTGCGGCTGGTGTTCGGCCAGCAGCAGGCGCAGGCGTTCCTTGACGGCATGCGCGGCGGCGATCTCGTTGGTCGGATCCTCGGCGGCGAGGGCGGCGTTGAACCGGGCCTTTTGCTTCACGGTGAGGTGCTCGTAGCCGATGAGCAGCAGTTGCCGGCTGGCCCAGACTTTGTCGGTGGCGGTGCCGCGGCGGCCGTGCAGTTGCCGGGTGATCCGTTGACGGACCTGGGTGACCATGAGGTTGGCGAGGGCGACGAGATGCCACTTGTCGACTGCGATCCGCGCGTCCGGCAGGGCGGTGCGGATCCCGCCCGCGTACGGCGCGGACGGGTCGATCACGACCAGGTCGATGCCGGCCCGGAACGCGGGTGTCTGCAGCGCGAGCCAGTCGATCACGCACGCCCCGGAGCGTCCCGGGGTCAGCCCGAGAAGGTGCCCGGGCAGGGTGGGGTCGGCGTTGACGAACGAGGTCATCCACGGGTTCGACCGTGTCCAGCGGCCTCTTCGAGCACCCAGCGCACCGACCGGGCGCGGGTCTCGTCGATGCCGAGCACGCGGGTGGGTTCCGGCTCGGGCAGCCACTGGTTGGCCAGTGCGATGAGCGCCCGGTGCGCGGTCGACCACGCCACCTGGTACTCGCTAGCGACCTCGCTGACGGCGCGGTTGCCCGACGCGATCGCCGAACCGATCTTCTCTCGTAGCCGGGTCGTGAGCCGCGACCGTGCCGGCACAGCGCGGGACTGCTGCGTGAATGTCGCTGTCCCACAGGCCGGTTCGCGGCACACCAAGCGCCGTTTGAGCCACCACAGATCAGTTCTTTGGCCGGAGGCAGGCAAGTCCTTGACTCGAACCAGTGGCCGCTCCTTGATCCTTGAGGTGAGCACCCCGCACTCGGGGCAGGCGCCCTCCGGGTCGATGACCTCGATGCCGACACGCACCGTGTCGGCATCGATTCGTTCGAGCTGCAGGACGGTGAACTCGTCCTCCAGCCCGAGCAGCACTGACGTACCCTCGTTCATGCTCGTGGCCTCGCTGTTGTCGCGTTGTGAGAGACCAACAGCATGTCGGGGCCACGAGCCCCATCAACTACCGGGCACCCCGCTCAAGCGCGAAGAGCCCGATAAGGCGTACTCCCATGACTCGACCCGAGCCCGACTGCGCCAGCTCAAAATCGCCCACACCATTCCCGAGCGCAGCGACCAGATCGCCCGCCGAAAGAGCCGGGGAAGCAAAGGTGGACGGCCACCGGCGTTCTCCGGGCGAATCTATAAGCACCGCAACACCGTCGAGCGATCCTTCAACCGCTTCAAGCACTGGCGAGGTATCGCCACCCGATACGACAAATACGCGCTGAGCTACCTCGGGGGCGTCACCCTAGCTGCGATCATCATCTATCACCGCGTCCGCAATTAACAGACACTACCTAACCCCGCCGCGGCGGTCGGCGACGCTTCCGCCGTAGTGTCGTTCCCCATGGCCAAGGGGAACAGAATCGACGGGTTCGCCGGCAAGCGGTGTCTGATCACCGGCGCCGCCAGCGGGATCGGGCGTGCGACCGCACTCAGGCTGGCTGCCCACGGCGCTGAGCTGTTCCTGACCGACCGGGACGCCGACAAGCTGGAGCTGACCGTCGCCGACGCCCGCGCGCTGGGGGGTGTCGTCTCGGCGCACCGCGCCTTGGACATCTCCGACCACGACGCGGTGGCGGCCTTCGGCGCCGACGTCCACGCCGCGCATCCGGCGATGGACGTCGTCATGAACATCGCCGGGATCTCGGCCTGGGGCACCGTGGACAAGCTGACCCATCGCGACTGGAAGTCGATGGTGGACGTCAACCTCATGGGTCCGATACATGTCATCGAGACCTTCGTGCCCCCGATGGTCCAGGCCCGCCGCGGCGGCCACCTGGTCAACGTGTCCTCGGCCGCCGGCATCGTGGCGCTGCCCTGGCATGCGGCATATAGCGCGAGCAAGTACGGGCTGCGGGGCTTGTCCGAGGTGTTGCGATTCGACCTCGCGCGGCACCGCATCGGGGTGTCGGTGGTGGTGCCGGGCGCGGTGCGGACCCCACTGGTGGATAGCGTGCACATCGCCGGCGTCGACCGCGACGACCCCAACGTCCAGAAGTGGACCGGTCGTTTCTCGGGGCACGCCGTGTCGCCGGAGGCGGCCGCGGAGACGATCCTCGACGGTGTGCTCAAGAACCGCTATCTGGTGTACACGTCCAACGACATCCGGGCGCTGTACCTCTTCAAGCGGACGATGTGGTGGCCCTACAGTCTCGCCATGAAGCAGGTGAACATCCTGTTCAGCCGGGCGCTGCGGCCGAAGGTCAAGCGCGGCTGACCTTTCAGCGGGTGCCCCATGCCCACGGTGGGGTGGTGAGCAGGCCCTGCTCGGCGACCTTGGTCTCGCCCCAGTCCTTGTAGAGCTCGATCTCCCAGGCGTCACCGTCCGATCCGATCGGCTCGGCGCCCAGGTGGTTGCGCAGCGCCGCGGAGTGCGTCACCACGATGACCTGCGTGCGCTCCGCAGCGGCCGCGATGAGATCGGCCAGCGGGCGCACCAGGTCGGGATGCAGTGAGGTCTCCGGCTCGTTGAGGACCATCAACGACGGCGGGTTGGGGCTGAGCAGTGCCGCCGCCCACAGCAGGAATCGCAGTGTGCCGTCGGAGATCTCGGCGCTGCGCAGTGGGCGCAGCATACCGCGCTGATGCAGGTTCAGGTCGAAGAGACCGTCGGTGACCGCGACCGACACCGTCGCGCCGTCGAACGCCTCGGCGACCGCGCGCGCGAGATCATCTGTGCCCGTCTCAAGGATCGTCTGGACCGCCGCGGCCAGGTCGGCGCCGTCGTCGGCGAGCACCGGCGTCCGGGTTCCCACCTGGGGCCGGCGCGCGGGAGCGCCACTGTCGGCGCGGAAGCCGTCGTAGAACCGCCAGTCCCGCAACCGTTCCCGGACACCCACCAACTCGGGCACCGCAGCGGCCCAATCGGCCAGCACGCTCCGATGAGCAGGAAGGTTGCGGGTGAGCGCGTCGAAACCCCGGCCGCTCTCGGCGGCCACCTCGACCAGACCACGCACGCGGCGCACCAGGGTGGCGGCAGGGCGGGCCACCGGTCCGGCGAACACCAACTCCCGCTTGACCTCCGGATCCCGGGTGAACGCCGTCCCGCCTGCCTGCGGCAGGCCCAGGTCGATCAGGTATCCGAAATCGTCTGATGCGTAACCCATCTCGATGGACACCGAGCGGGTGCGCGGGCCGCCCTGCGCGGTGCCGGTGCGCCGCGCGCCGCCCAGATGTTCCGGGCCCGCCCACATCGCCGATTCCACCCCGCCCTCGCGGGCGAACGACGCGATCACCTCGCCGCGGCCGCAGTCGGCGAGCAGATGCAGCGCGCGATACAACGACGACTTTCCGGTGCCGTTGGCGCCGGTGATGACGGTCAGCCGGCGCAGCGGCAGCACGAGTTCGCGCAGCGAGCGGTATCCGCGGATCGCGACAGTCCCGAGCATGCGTCCGAGCGTATTGCTACCGGCCGACGAGCCGATTCAGTCCGGGGGGATACCGAAGATCCGGGCGCGGATCATCACGACGAAATCCTCCAGCACTTGCAGGTGGCCCGACGTCCACCGGCGGGGATGAAGGTCCCAAGCGCTCAACGTGCCGATCGTGTGGCCCTGGGCATCGGTCAACGGGAAACCCGCGTAGGCGACCACCAAGCCCTCACGCACCGCGTTGTGGTCGCTCAGGAGCGGTTCCTGCCGCGCGTCCTCCACGACGAGCGGTCTGCCGGAGATGACGATCTCGCGGCCCAGCGAGCCTTCCACGGATCCTTTCCGGGTGACCGCCAGGTCGCCGGTGAGGCCGATCGCGCTGCACATGTACTGGGTGTCCCGATCGACCAGGGTCACTGCGGCGCACGGCACCGCCAACGCCGCGACCACCATCTCGACCACCCGGTCCAGGCTCCGCGCGCGTTCGGCGTTCAGCATCCCGGTCTCATAGAGCGCATCCAGCCGTTCCGGGTCGGACATCACCGACCCGGCGGCCGCGTCGTCGATCCGATCAGGGGGCTGCAGACCGGACTCGCGGATGCGGATGAGCAGTTCGTGCAGGCCCTGGTCGCCGCGCCTGGCCCGTTCGACGGCCATCCGGGCGGCGACCGCCCGGCTGACGAACACGCCGACGCTCTCGCCGGCCTCGGTCGCCTCCCGGGAGAGTGCGTCGCTCATCCACTCGTCGAACCCCGGCACCGTGAACTGCATGGGCGCCACCGTATCGCGGGGGCGGAGTTCACTTCCCCGAATCGGGCATGACCAGCTCCAGGCGCACGCCGAGTAGCCGCACCGGACGGTCGAGATCGAACTGCTCGAGGAGCTCGAGCGCGGTGGCTACCACGGGATCACGGTCGGTGGTCGGCGCGGCGAGCTTGCGGATCTTGGTGCGGGTGTAGAAGGTGCTGGTGCGCACGGTGACCGCCACGCGGGTGACGATGCGCTGCTGCTCGACGACCTCGGCCAGCGTGCGCTGCGCCAGATCCACGACGGCCGCGGCCATCTCGTCGCGCTCGGCGATGTCGCGCGCAAAGGTGACGACGTGACTGCGCGAGCGCGGCACCCACGGTTCGGCGCTGACGGTGGAGTCACCGCCCCCCTTGGCCAGCAGCAGGATCCACAGACCGGTCGTCGGACCGAACGCGGCGGTGAGCTCCGCCGGGTCGGTGCGCGCCAGCTCAGCCACCGTCGAGATATCCATGGCGGCAAGCTTTCTCGCGGTCTTGGGGCCTACCCCCCACAGCGCGTCGACCGGACGGTCACCCATGGTGAGCATCCAGTTGTCGTCGGTGAGGGCGTGCACACCCGCGGGCTTACCGAAACCGGTGGCCACTTTGGCGCGCTGCTTGTTGTCGCTGATGCCCACCGAGCACGACAAGCCCGTCTCGGTCGAGATCACCCGCTGGATCCGATGGGCCAGGGCGACGGGGTCGTCCACCTGCGCTCCGAGGTAGGCCTCGTCCCAGCCCCACACCTCCACGGGGTGGCCGAGGTCGCGCAGCAGGTTCATCACTTGTTCGGAGGCCGCGTTGTAGGCGTCCGGGTCGGAGGGCAGGAACGTGGCGTCGGGACACCGGCGGGCCGCGGAGCGCAACGGCATCCCGGCGTGCACACCGAATTCGCGCGCTTCATAGGACGCGCAGGTGACCACTTTGCGCGGTTCGGTGGGGTCGCCGCTGCCGCCGACGATCACCGGCAGCCCGACGAGCTCGGGATGTCGGCGCAGCTCGACTGAGGCGAGGAACTGGTCGAGGTCGACGTGCAGGATCCACTGCCTGCCGGCGGTGGTCCCGGATGCGGTCACGAGCCGCAGAGTTTGCGCGCCACGGTCTCCCACGCATCCCCGAGTTCGTCGAGGGTGCGGTGCCGGTCGTGGATCTGGTGGTGCACGTAGTCGGCGTCGAGCAGTGCCAGCAGTGCGCTGGCCTGGGAGTCGAGGTCGCCTGTGGTTCCGGCGGATTCGAGAAGATGGCGGATATGGCTGTGGTGCAGCGTCATCGGCGCGTTGAACCGCATCTGAGGATCGCGGCTGACGTCGGCGAGCAGCGCGTGGTGGGCGTCGACGAATTTGAGGCGCTCCCTGCCGTAGGCCGTCAGGCGCTGCAGCGGGGGAGCCTGCGGTCCCAGCGGGGGCGGGCCGAACAGGAAGGCCTCCTGCTGGGCCTTCTCCGCTTCGTCGAGCAGGACGATCATCAGTCCCGCGCGGCTGCCGAACCGGCGGAAAAGGGTGCCTTTGCCCACTCCGGCGGCCGCGGCGATGTCGTCGGTGGTGACAGCCTCGGCGCCGTGTTCGTCGACCAGCCGACGCGCCGCGTCGATGAGCAGCGCCCGGTTGCGCGCCGCATCGCCTCGTTCGGACGGTCCCGGCCGGCTCACCGGCAGCGCCGGTGCGCCATTACGGTTCTCCGCCACGCTCACCTCGCAACTTTAACTCAGCCGGAATAGAACGGACTGTGGTCCGGTTGGTTGGTGCAAGGATCGAACAGACCAAGGAGAGGGCCGCGATGACCGAGGGCGCGAACAACACCGTACTGGTTCTGGTGGGCAGCTTGCGGGCTGCATCGGTGAACCGGCAACTGGCCGAACTGGCTGTGGAGAGCGCTCCCGACGGTGTGATGCTGGAATGGTTCGACCGACTCGGCGACCTGCCGTTCTACAACGAGGACATCGACAACGACAAGGTGGTCGAACCGGTGGCCGCTCTGCGCGCCGCCGCCGCCCGGGCCGATGCCGCGCTCGTGATCACCCCCGAATACAACGGCAGCATTCCGGGCGTGCTGAAGAACGCGATCGACTGGCTGTCACGCCCTTATGGCAACGGCGCGCTCAACGGCAAGCCGCTGGCGGTCGTCGGTGCGGCACTGGGGCAGTACGGCGGGGTGTGGGCGCACGACGAGACCAGGAAGTCGTTCGGCATCGCAGGCCCGCGCGTGGTCGAGGATCTCGACCTGTCGATCCCCACCAAGACGCTCGACGGCAAGCACCCGCGGGAGAACGCGGAGGTGGCGGGCCGCCTGCGCGACATCGTGGGCAAGCTGGTCGCCGAGATCGCCTGAACGGGTCGCGGGAGCGACCGCAGATCGGCCGACGCCGGGCAGGGGTACTCGCCGGCAAGCCCGGCGATTGCGGCACCGCGGGCGCGATTGGGCTGTCGCGGGCGGCGGTGCAGGTGTGCCCTCTGTCCCGACCGTCCAAGAGTGGTCTCTGGTGTTTGCTGAGTGCTTCTCAGCCGGGTTCGGGCCCCGCATGAGTTGTCGGTGGGCCCTGGTAGTCAGGGTGTCATGCCATCCGTTGCGCCGCGACACGCCGATGTGACATGCGACACGCCGGTCCGTGCGCCTCCGAAGTGCTTACGACCTGGGAATTTCAGAAATGTCATTCAGAACATCTTGTATCCCTTCTGAATGTCGGACACTAGGTGTAGTGTTTCGAACACCGACGGACCCCCTAGATGTGGGGTCGGCCGGAGCCAGAAGTTCCGGCGCCGTCGGGTTCCCGATACACCGGCACTCGGCCCGGACGGCCTGGAATTTCAGGCGCTGTCGGACCGCTGATAACAGCGAGAAGCACCACCGAAGCAGTTGCCAGCCCGTTTTGCCCCACCTTGGCGTTAGGAGCCGTACCGCAGATGACTCAGCCAGCACCCGTCACCGTGTACACCAAGCCGGCCTGCGTGCAGTGCAACGCCACCTACAAGGCCCTGGACAAGGCGGGCATCGCCTACGACGTCGTCGACATCAGCCTGGACAACGAGGCCCGCGACTACGTGATGGCCCTGGGCTACCTGCAGGCACCGGTTGTGGTCGCGGGCAACGACCACTGGTCGGGCTTCCGTCCCGACCGGATCAAGGCGCTGGCAGGCGCCGTCAGCGCAACGGCATGACGGGGGTGGCCACCGGCCACCACTGAGCAGTACGCGGGTAATCGGGATCGGACAGACCGGAAGCGGAGGGGGTCAGCATGAGCAATCTCGTCTACTTCTCCAGCGTCTCGGAGAACACGCACCGCTTCGTTCAGAAGCTGGAGATTCCGGCCACCCGGATTCCGATCCACGGGCGCATCGAGGACCCCGAGGTCGTCCGAGAGCCCTACGTGCTGGTGCTGCCCACCTACGGTGGCGGGCACGCCAATGGTCCCGATCCCGATCGCGGGGGCTACGTGCCCAAGCAGGTGATCGCCTTCCTCAACAACGAACACAACCGGTCGTTGATCCGCGGCGTCATCGCCGCGGGCAACACCAACTTCGGCGCCGAATTCGGATACGCGGGGGTCGTCGTCTCCCGTAAGTGTGGCGTCCCTTTCCTGTACCGATTCGAACTCATGGGAACCACGGACGACGTGTTCGCCGTCCGTGCGGGCCTGAGTGATTTTTGGGCCGACGCCCGGAAGGACCAGACGTGTCACCAACCGTCACAGCTGCAGAACCTGTAACCACCGGCGCGCACGCGCTTCCGGGGGAGACGGATTACCACGCGCTCAACGCGATGCTGAATCTGTACGACGCCGACGGCAAGATTCAGTTCGACAAGGACGTGCAGGCGGCGCGCGAGTATTTCTTGCAGCACGTCAACCAGAACACGGTGTTCTTCCACAGTCAGGATGAGAAGCTCGACTACCTGATCGAGAAGGAGTACTACGAGCGCGAGGTGCTCGACCAGTACTCGCGCAACTTCGTCAAGGAGTTGCTGGATCGCGCGTACGCCAAGAAGTTCCGGTTCCCGACGTTCGTCGGCGCGTTCAAGTACTACACGTCCTACACGCTCAAGACCTTCGACGGGAAGCGTTACCTGGAGCGCTTCGAGGACCGCGTGGTGATGGTGGCGCTGACCCTGGCCGCCGGCGACACCACGCTGGCCGAGAAGCTCGTCGACGAGATCATCGACGGCAGGTTCCAGCCGGCCACCCCGACATTCCTGAACTCGGGCAAGAAGCAGCGCGGCGAGCCGGTGAGCTGCTTCCTGCTGCGCATCGAGGACAACATGGAGTCGATCGGCCGCTCGATCAACTCGGCGCTGCAGCTGTCCAAGCGCGGTGGCGGAGTCGCGTTGCTGCTGACCAACATTCGCGAGCACGGCGCGCCGATCAAGAACATCGAGAACCAGAGCTCCGGCGTCATCCCGATCATGAAGCTGCTGGAGGACTCGTTCTCCTACGCCAACCAGCTCGGCGCCCGCCAGGGTGCCGGCGCGGTGTACCTGCATGCCCACCATCCCGACATCTACCGCTTCCTGGACACCAAGCGGGAGAACGCGGATGAGAAGATCCGGATCAAGACGCTGAGCCTGGGCGTGGTGATTCCCGACATCACCTTCGAGCTGGCCAAGAAGAACGAGGACATGTATCTGTTCTCGCCGTACGACGTCGAGCGGGTCTACGGCGTTCCGTTCGCCGACATCTCGGTCACCGAGAAGTATTACGAGATGGTCGACGACGCGCGGATCCGCAAGACCAAGATCAAGGCGCGCGAGTTCTTCCAGACCCTGGCCGAGCTGCAGTTCGAGTCGGGCTACCCGTACATCATGTTCGAGGACACGGTGAACCGGGCCAATCCCATCGCGGGCAAGATCACGCATTCGAACTTGTGCTCGGAGATCCTGCAGGTCTCGACGCCGTCGGAGTTCAACGACGACTTGTCCTACAAGAAGGTCGGCAAGGACATCTCCTGCAACCTCGGGTCGCTGAACATCGCCAAGGCGATGGATTCGCCGGACTTCGCGCAGACCATCGAGGTGGCGATCCGGGCGCTGACCGCGGTGAGCGACCAGACCAGCATCACGTCGGTGCCCTCGATCGAGCAGGGCAACAATGACTCTCACGCGATCGGGCTCGGCCAGATGAACCTGCACGGCTATCTGGCGCGCGAGCGGATCTTCTACGGCTCCGACGAGGGCGTGGACTTCACCAACATCTACTTCTACACGGTGCTCTACCACGCGCTGCGCGCGTCGAATCGCATTGCGATCGAGCGGGGTACGGCGTTCAAGGGCTTCGAGAACTCCAAGTACGCGTCGGGGGAGTTCTTCGACAAGTACACCGATCACGTGTGGGAGCCCAAGACCGACAAGGTGCGTCAACTTTTCGCCGATGCCGGCATCCGCATCCCCGATCAGCAGGACTGGACGCGGCTCAAGGAGTCCGTACAGCAGCACGGCATCTACAACCAGAACCTGCAGGCCGTCCCCCCGACGGGCTCGATCTCCTACATCAACCATTCGACGAGCTCGATCCACCCGATCGCCAGCAAGGTCGAGATCCGCAAGGAAGGCAAGATCGGGCGGGTCTATTACCCGGCGCCCTACATGACCAACGACAACCTGGAGTACTACCAGGACGCGTACGAGATCGGCTACGAGAAGGTCATCGACACCTACGCCGCAGCCACCCAGCACGTCGACCAGGGATTGAGCCTGACGCTGTTCTTCAAGGACACCGCCACCACCCGCGACGTGAACAAGGCGCAGATCTACGCGTGGCGCAAGGGCATCAAGACGCTGTACTACATCCGGCTGCGCCAGATGGCCCTCGAAGGCACCGAGGTCGAGGGTTGCGTCAGCTGCATGCTGTAGGGCGATACGACTGAGACAAGTATTGGTGAAGGATGATCATGAGTGATCAAGGTGACAGTCCGCTGTTTATACTCGGCGTACCTGAACTGCGAAAGCGGCTCAAGCTGGCCGGCTTTCGCGGAAGCGTGCGGGCCCTGAGCGCCGTAGATGGGTTGCCTAACGCAGAAGCACTATGTGCGTACATTCGGTGTTCGAGAAGTGACGTCCACGAGGTATTCATCAACACGCGCGCGCTTTGCAGCCACCACCACCTAACTGTCGACGTATTGGACCTTGTAAATGCTTACAGAACCGGCAATCTCGATCGTGGATGGAATCGCTTGCCTAACGGCGACGCCTCGACAGGGGTCCTGACACGTGAAGCCGCGGCTGAGGCAGGTATTTCTGCAGATGACTGTGCGCCGAACCCATATCGAAGCGCGGGCTAGCGCCGCGCTCGATAACGCTGAGTTCGTCTGTGGAACCACGTACGTTGGGGCGGCAAATTGGCTGGCTACGCATATGCCGCAGGAAGCGTCAACATGTGATGACTGACAAACTTTGACTGCTGGCGTGAACGTAGCTTGATGGTTCAGCCTGTACTTGTCCATCCCTAGCCGCTCTGACAGCGTCTCGGATGGGTTTGTGAGCCAAAAGGCTCCTTGGTGTCGACCACGGCCGAAGTTGTCCTGATCATCGTGCTGGTATTCGGGATCGTGCTGGTGATTTTCGCGGCGATCTATGCCTGGAAGAAGTGGGTGAACGGCACTTGGTTCGAGCAGCGCATTGACCGGTTTTTTGATCGGCTCAACGATCTGTTCGGCCTTTAAGCAAGGCGCCAGCGCCTGACTGTGGGCCTTAGATACGCGATCTGGTGATCATGCGCGCATAAGGCCCAAAGTCGGCGGCGGCTCAGCTGTCGCGTTCCGCTCGTAGAGACTTGAGGCGACGTTGCTCGCGGAGCACCGCCTGGTAGCTCTCGCGTTCGGCCGTCAGCCATTCGGGCTTCTCTTCGAGCAGGGCGTTGATCTGCTCGGTGGTGAGCGCACCGTCGACGTCGTTGCGGGCCAACGCCGCGATCGAGACGCCGAGCTTGGCAGCGACGAGGTTCTTCGGGTGCGGCCCGTTCTTGCGCAGATCGGTCAGCCACTGCGGCGGGTCGTCCTGCAGCGCGGCCAGCTCGGCGCGGGTGATCGGATTCTGCTGGAAGTCCTCGGGCGTCGCGGGCAGGTAGACGTCCAGCTTCTTCGCCGCGGTCGCGGGCTTCATGGACTGCGCGTTCGGCCTGCTCATGGCTAGAGCTTAACGACGACACCCGCCGGTAGCCTGATGCGGTGACCCGGCCCTCGCTGACCCTCGGATACGTCCCGGGTGCGACGCCGGGAAAATGGGCGCGAACCTGGACGGACCGCCACCCGGAGGTGCCGCTGCACCTGCGCAGTGTCACCGCCGCCGACGCCGTCGCCGCGGTCCGAGACGGCAGCGTCGACGTCGCGGTGCTGCGATTGCCCGCCGACCTTTCGGGTCTCGCCGTCATCCCGCTGTACGAAGAGACGACGGTCGTGGTGGTGCCGGTCGAGCACGTGCTGACCGCGGCCAACGAGGTCGACCCGGGTGAGTTGCTCGACGAAGCCATCCTGACTCCGCTGGACACCGTCGTGGACTGGCCGCACGCGCCCGGTGACCCCGTCGAGCATCGGCCCAAAACCACCGAAGCGGCAACGGAACTCGTCGCAGCTGGGCTCGGGGTGCTCCTCCTGCCTCAGTCGCTGGCCCGGCTGCATCACCGCAAGGACCTCACGTATCGACCCGTGGTCGGCGCTCCGACCTGCTCGGTGGCGCTCGCCTTCCCCGAGGGACCACAGTCGGAAATCCTCGAGGAGTTCATCGGGATCGTGCGCGGTCGCAAACCCGGCTCGTCCCGCGGGCAGGCCGCACCGGAGCGCAAGCGGACGGCGCGGGAGAAGACGCTGGCCAAACAGGCAGCCCGCGCCGCCGCGGGGAAAGTCACGCGCAAGCCCGGGCGCGGCCGTCGCTGACCCATGGTCCAAGGTAAGGCTTGCCTCTATCGGCGTGTGCTCCTACATTAAGCGGAAAGTTTTCCGGTTAATTAGGGGTGAGACATGGCCCGACGGCTACCCGCGACCCAGGCGGCGGTGACGGCCTCGGTCGCCATGGCGTTGGCGACGGTCACAGCGCCCGCTGCGACTGCCGATCCCGCGGTTCACGCCGACCCGATGGCAGCAGATGACTTCGCGATCATCTCCGAGGTGCCCTCGCTGGCAGAACTCGACGCACAGATTCGTCTCCTGGTCGCCTCGCCCGCCCCGGATGACGTCAAGGCCGCGCAACTGGAGGGCGGTTCGCGCGCCGTCGTGGTGCCGAAGATGATCTACCGCGTCGGCTTCTTTCGGCCGCCCAGAGGGTCGAGCATGGTCACCGGCCCCGAGACCCACGAGCCGGACAGGCACACCGCGGTGATCAACGCGAGTCGGCAGGGTGCGCCGACCGTGCAGGTCGTCGCCGAATGGCGGCGTATCGACGGCCGGTGGAAGCTGGCGAGCAAATCACTGTGCAACGGCATCAAGACGATCGGCCTGCCGGTCCCGTGCAACTTCGAATGATCGAAACATCGTTTCTCGCCAAGAGTTTCGGCTCCACACTGGTGCTCGACGGCGTCTCCGTCGAGCTTCCGGCAGGTACGGTGACGGCACTGCTGGGCCTCAATGGAGCAGGCAAGACCACGCTTCTGCGGCTGATCGCGGGACTGGATCGCCCGGACCGCGGCACCGTCACGGTGAACGGTCGCCCGCCCAACGGGGACCCCGATCAGGTCGGTGTTCACCTCGGCCCCGGCGCGCTCGATCCGCGCCAGACGGTCGTGCGGCACCTCAGGTGGCTGGCTGCGCTCGCCGGTGCTGCGGCGGACAGGGTCACCGACGTTCTGGAGGAAACCGGGCTTTATACGCAGCGCCGGGAGCGGATCGGCGCGCTGTCGCTGGGCGCCAGGCAGCGGCTGTCCATCGCGGGCGCGCTGTTGTGCCGGCCACGGGCGTTGCTGTTCGACGAACCGCTCAACGGCCTCGACGTCCCCGGGATCGTCTGGTTCCGTGGGCTTCTCCGACGACTCTCCGACGACGGGTGTGCGGTGGTCGTAGCGACGCATCTGCTCGCCGAAGTCGTGCTGTCCGCCGATCACGTGCTGCTGCTCGACAGCGGCCGTCCGCGAGTACACGGTGCCCTCGATGACGTCATACCCACCGGCTACGAACCGCGCGATTGGTTGGAATCGGCACTGCTCGATGCGGCGATGTACGCATGAGTTGCCCTGTGTCAAGCCGCCCTGGGTTGATCCTGGTTGATCAGCTTTTGGAGGGCCCTGTGTTGGGTGGGATCGTAGGCGACTTCGTCGTGCCAGCAGTGCCAGAGGATGTAGAGCCAGGC
>NZ_JBTBFV010000060.1:0-31991 GCF_054786995.1 Mycobacterium sp. ZZG | reverse complement strand
AAAAGGGGGTCTGGACAGATTCATGGCCGCCGACGGGCACTTTCGTGTCCGCCGGTGGGCAGTTCTTATTGGCCGCTACTGGGCATTTTCATGTCCGCCGGTGGGCAGTTTTTCATGTCCGCCGACAGTATCACAACCTGAAGGCCCATCCGGAATGCGAATTCGGCCAGGAGCCGTTCACCGCACACCAGGTCACCGACCCCGAGGAGCACCGCCGGCTCTACGGGCTGGCCGAGCAGGTGTATGCCGGTTACGCCGACTATCGGGAGAAGACCGCCGATTCCGGACGGCAGATTCCGATCTTCCGCTTGACCCCCCGCTGACCGGTCAGGTGCTGTCCCGCCGACGCCGGGTGGCAGCGCTCTCCCGCTGGATCTCCGCCTCGTCGCGCCGCATAGCGGCTCTGCGGCGTTCGTCATCCTGGGCTGCACGCTCCTGCCGCTCACGTTCCCTGGCCGCGGCTGTGCCCTCGCGCTCGTCGGCTTTCAGCTCGCGTTCGTCGGCGAGGCGTTCCCGCTCGTCGGCGATCAGATCACGCTCGTCGGCCAGGCGATCGCGCTGATCGGCGATCGGCTCCCGCCGGGCCAGGTCTTCCTCGCGCCGGATGAGTGCCGATTCGCGTTCGTCGCTGTTCTGCGATGTGTCAGGCTCCACGATCCCGCCTTCTCTTCTGGACGGACCCGCTCAGGATACGACGGCTGACCCGCCGCTCCTAGACTGTGCGCGATGACCGAAGCCGCCGTCAGGCAGCGTTACTCCGAGCTCGCCGATAGTTACATCCGGATGTTCGGTGCTGTTGACCGCGTCGCGACCGAGGACCTGGTGTTCCTCCGGCGCAGTTTCGACGGTTGTGCGGGCGCCATCCTCGATGCCGGATGCGGTCCTGGCCACCTCACCGCCTACCTGACCGAGCTCGGTTTCACCGCGAGCGGTGTCGACCTGGTGCCGGAGTTCATCACCAGCGCCCGCGCGCGCTGGCCGGGTATCGACTTCGCGATCGGCTCAGTGCGCGACGTGGGACTTGCCGACCGGACACTGGGCGGGATCCTCGCCTGGTTCTCGCTGATCCATTGTGCGCCAGATGAACTCGCGGACATCCTGAACGACTTCCGCAGGATGCTGACCCCGGGCGGGAGGCTCGTGGTGGGCTTCTTCGCCGGCGACGCGGTCGAGCCGTTCGATCACAAGGTGACCACGGCCTACCGCTGGCCGGTCGATGAGATGTCCCGCACGCTGGCGTCGGCCGGATTCGCCGAGCACGACCGCGTCTGGCGGGCCGGCAGCGCGGACGTGCGTCCGCACGCCGCGATCGCCGCGCGAGCTCGCTGACTCGACCGCACGTCGAACTCGTGTTCCGCCGGGTTCGCAACAACGCAGCGCCTCACGGCAGACGACGTGGCCCGCGCTACTTGCGGTTGACTTCCACCGCTTCTTGGATCAGCGCCTTGAACGCGTCCGGGTCCAACGTGTCGGCTTCACCCAGGTCGATGGAACGCCTAACGGGCGCCTGGAGACTCGCGTTGAACAGGTTGTCCGGGTCGGTGATCGACGAACCCTTCGCGAAGTTCACTTTGACCTTGCCCTTGTACATCTCCAGCGTGCAGATTAGACCGTCCAACGAGAACGCCGGCACACCATCGGGGTTCGACGGCTTGCGCCACTTGATCTCCTCGACGACATCGGGTTCTGCCTGCTTGATCAACGATCGAATTTCCTCGACCCGGTCAACGCGCCAATCCTCGGTCATACCCCCGAATCTAAGACTGGAATTTCGATCGCGACACCCCCGGCACCCACTCTTGCCGAATCGGCTCCCGTGCAGCCTCGGACTTTCAGACCAGGCTTTGGGCGGATCACTGACGTGGTTCTCGCTGATCCGTTGTCCACCACACGACTCACGGACCTATTTGCCGAGTCCGCAGCAAGCTACACCCGGGCAGTCACACCGTTGCGCGGGTGGCCCACGCAGTTGCGGTGACGGTGAACGGCCCAGCACCGAGACGTTCGCGAGCCACTGACTCAAGATGTGCGCGACCCTCGTCGTCGAGTTGCTGCACATAGTCGCCGGCCGGACCGACACCGAGGGTGTACGGCTCCCACCACTGCTCAAAACTCGGATGGACAACCTCGACGGCGAGGGGACGTTCTTCCACGCCGCGCAAGCCGGCAGCCTCGAACAGCCCAGTCAGGTGCCCCATGCGCGCCCCGGCCAGGAGCGCTTCGTCCTGGGCCCCTGGGTCCGTCACATGAACCGCATCCCAGAACGGCGCCAGCGCGCCGGTCGGCCCGTCCCATACACATGCGGCGACGACGCCGCCACGCCTGACGACGCGGGCCATCTGCCTGATGCCGGCCATGGGATCCGCCATGAAGTGCACCACCAGCTGCGCCAACGCGGCGTCGAAAGACGCAGTGTCGTACGGTAATTCCTCCGCCGTGCCGCGACGCACGTCCAGGTCGGGGAAGCGTGTCCGTAACGCGTCGAGGAACGGCGGGGAGGGGTCGACCGCTGCGACTCGCGCCCCGACCGACAACAACTGCGCCGACAGAGCGCCCGGCCCGCAGCCCACGTCGAGCACCTCATCCCCCGCGCCGACGCCGGCAAATGTCGTGAAGACCGCCGCAAGAGGCTCGGCATAGCGGCCCATAAAACGACCGTATGCCTCGGGCGAGACGGCGAAGCTCACGTGGCAAGGCTACGTCTGCCGAGCGCGAGGTTCTGGGAAACGCTGGTGCAGCACTTCGACGAGCCGGCAGCTACACGTTGAAGCGGAACTCGACCACGTCCCCGTCGGCCATCACGTAATCCTTGCCCTCCATCCGGACCTTGCCGGCGGCCTTGGCCGCCGCCATCGAGCCGGCTTCCATCAGGTCGTCGAACGAGACGACCTCGGCCTTGATGAAGCCCTTCTCGAAATCCGAGTGGATCACCCCGGCCGCCTTGGGCGCGGTGTCACCCTGATGGATCGTCCACGCCCGCGCCTCTTTCGGCCCGGCGGTCAGATAGGTCTGCAGCTTGAGCGTGTGAAAACCGGCCCGCGCCAACGCATCCAGCCCGCGCTCGGTCTGTCCGATCGACTCCAGCAGCTCGGCCGCCGACTCCTCGTCGAGTTCCTGCAGCTCGGCTTCGATCTTGGCGTCGAGGAACACCGCGTCGGCGGGCGCCACCAGCTCGCGCAGCTCGGCGACCCGTTTCTCGTCGGTGAGCACCGACTCGTCGGCGTTGAACACGTACAGGAAAGGCTTGGAGGTCAACAGGTTCAGCTCGCGCAGCAGTGACACGTCCGCCCCCGCGGAGAATAGCGTCTTGCCGGTGTCGAGCACCTCGCCGGCCGCCACGGCCGCCTCATAGACGGGCCGGCGGTCCTTGTGGGTGCGGGCTTCCTTCTCCAGCCGCGGCAGCGCCCGCTCCAGCGTCTGCATGTCGGCCAGGATCAGCTCGGTCTCGATGACCTCGATGTCGGACTTCGGATCCACCCGGCCGTCGACATGCACGACGTCGTCGTCGGCGAACACCCGCACCACCTGGCAGATCGCGTCACTTTCGCGGATATTGGCCAGGAACTTGTTGCCCAACCCGGCGCCCTCGGACGCGCCCTTGACGATCCCGGCGATGTCGACGAACGTGACCGGGGCCGGCACGATCTTCTCCGAGCCGAACATCTTCGCCAGCTCGGCCAACCGCGGATCAGGAAGCGCCACCACGCCCTCGTTGGGTTCGATCGTCGCGAACGGGTAGTTGGCGGCCAGCACGTCGTTGCGTGTCAGCGCGTTGAACAGAGTCGACTTACCCACGTTCGGCAGTCCGACGATTCCCAGATTGAGGCCCACGGGGACCACAGTCTAGGCCGTGTGACCGCCACGCCACCGATCGCTGGCGGCGTGCGATTGCCCGAGCCGGTACGGTCGACGTGTGTCAGATCAGCGCGCGCGGCCGGCGGTGGCCTCCGATCACCGCTCTGCGCATCCCGATATCGTGGGGATTCCGTGGTGGGGAGCCATTCTGACGGCCGTGATCGCATCCCTGATCGGATTCGCGTTCGACGCCGGATCCGGCAACGGCACACTGACCGCCGTCTTCGCCACGCTGTACGTCCTCGGATGCCTGATCGCGGTGCTCGCCGTGCAGCAGTCCGGCGTTTTCACCGCGGTGATCCAGCCGCCGCTGGTGTTGTTCGTCACGGTGCCCGCCGCCTACTTCCTGATGAACAGCAGCGACATCCACGGCGTCAAGGACGTCCTGATCAACTGCGGCTACCCGCTGATCCAGCGGTTCCCGCTGATGTTCTTCACCTCGGCCGCCGTGCTGATGATCGGGCTGGCCCGGTGGTACTTCGCCAAGAGCGTCCCGGCCGAGAAGCCGGAGCGCAGCGGCAGCGGCAGCGCCCCGAAACCGGGCGCGCTGGCCGCGAAGCTCACCGCGTTGCTCGGCGGTGTGACGGCCGGCGCCAGTGCTGCACGAACAAGGAAGCGACAGCCGTCGGGCCGGCGCCGCACCGCGCCGAGGACCGCCGCAGACCGCACGGGCCGCGCCGCCCGGCCGGCCAGGAAATCCGCTGCGCGACCTCGCCACTCGCGGGCGCCGGAGACGGAGATCATCGAGCCCGTGGCCGACCGGCCGCGCCGCCGGAGGCCGCGGCCCGAGGATCCCTCGGCGTCGGAGCGGCGTCGCCGTCCCCGCCCGTCCTCCACGAGGGAACCGCGGGAACCCCGGGAACCCCGGTCCCGCCGCGACCCGCTCCCTCCCCGCGAACGCCGGTCGTCCTACGAGCGCGACGACCGCGACGACCGGTATGGAAGGCCGCAGCGGCCCCAACGGGACCGGCCCCAGCGCCGCAGCCGCTTCGACGACTACGAGCCGCTCGACCCGTACACCCCGGCCGGTCCGGGCACCCATCATCCGGTCTCGCGCGTGCGCTACCGCGGAGGTGCTCACCCGGACGATATCGACGATCAGCCCGAGTACCGGCCTCGCCGGCGCAGCCCGCGCGACGTCGACGCCGACCGCTGGGAGTACGACATCTGACGAAATCGCATTCCATGCGGCCTGCCGGCGGTTCCGGGCGCGTGGAATGCGATTTCGGCGCGGTCAGGGAACGTACCTGCTAGGAGCGGGCCGGGCGGATCTCCCGAGGCAGCGCGAACACGAGTGTCTCGTTGGCGGTCGTGACGGGTTGCACGGTTCCGTAGCCGTATTCGGCCAGCCGGTCCAGCACTCCGCGCACGAGGACCTCGGGCACCGACGCACCGGACGTGACACCGACGGTGGTCACGCCGTCGAGCCACGCCGGATCGATGTCCTCGGCGTAGTCGACCAGATGGGCCGCGTCCGAACCCGCGCCCAGCGCCACCTCCACCAGTCGCACCGAATTCGACGAGTTCTTCGAGCCGACGACGATGACAAGCTCGCACTCCGGAGCCATCGCCTTGACCGCGACCTGACGGTTCTGGGTGGCGTAGCAGATGTCGTCGCTGGGCGGATCCTGCAGCGTCGGGAACTTTTCCCGCAGCCGGCGCACCGTCTCCATCGTCTCGTCGACGCTCAGCGTGGTCTGGGACAGCCAGATGACCTTGTTCGGGTCGCGCACGGTGACCTTGTCGACCGCGTCGGGATTGTCGACGACCTGGACGTGGTCGGGGGCCTCTCCGGCGGTGCCGACGACCTCCTCGTGACCCTCGTGGCCGACGAGCAGGATGTCGTAGTCGTCGCGGGCGAAGCGCTTGGCCTCGTTGTGCACCTTGGTCACCAGCGGGCAGGTGGCGTCGATGGTTCTCAGGTTGCGGGCGGCAGCCTCGACGTGCACGGTCGGCGCCACGCCGTGAGCGGAGAAGACGACGATCGCGCCCTCGGGCACCTCGTCGGTCTGCTCAACGAAGACGGCGCCCGCCTTGGCGAGGGTCTCGACGACGTAGCGGTTGTGCACGATCTCGTGGCGGACGTACACCGGAGCGCCGTGCTTCTCCAGCGCGCGCTCGACGGTCTCGACGGCCCGGTCGACGCCGGCGCAGTATCCGCGCGGCTCGGCCAGCAGCACACGTTTGCCTGCGGCGACGCCGACGCCGGAACGCAGCGCGGTCTGGCTGGCACCAGGGATCCCCATGTTCACGGTCGGCGGCATGAGTCCAGGGTACTTACCCGCCCCTGTGAACGCCCAGCCGTAGTCTGGGGACCATGTCAACTGCGCCGTATGGGGTCCGTCTGCTCGTGGGTGCGGCCGTGACCGCCATCGAGGAAACCCGCAAACTGCCCCAGACCATCCTCATGTACCCGATGACCATCGCCAGCCAGATCGCCCATCTGGTGATGAAAGTGCAGCAGGACGTCGCCGTTCTGGTGATCAAGGGCGACGAGACGCTGGAGACGATCTTCCCGCCGAAGGACGAGCAGCCGGAGTGGGCGACCTTCGACGAGGATCTGGAGGGCCAGGACGGCGACGGTGACGTCGTCGAGCTGCCCGTCCGCGAGGGTGAGCGCCTCACCGAGGGCCGGTTCGCGCTGTTCAGCGGAGACCCGGACGCCGCCGCGAAGGCTTCGGCCGGCGACGATGCCGCCGAGCAGCCGCCTGCCGACGGGCCTGAGGCCCCGGAGATCGTCGCCGAGATCGAGTACGAGTCGCTGACCCTGGCCCAGCTGCGTGCCCGGCTGACGTCGCTGCGCGTCCCGGACCTGGAGGCGCTGCTCGCCTACGAGGAGGCCACGAAGGCCCGCGCCCCGTACCAGACGCTGCTGGCCAACAGGATCACGCGCGCGTCCGCCAAGTGAGCGGCCCCGCCGGTCTGCCCCGCCGGTCTCGCCTGTGCCGCCTGCGCCGCCCAAGGTCGAAATGACCGAACCTGAGCAGGGCAAGTCCCCCGAGAACCCGTGGCCGGTGCGGGCGGTCGCCACCCGTGTCGCCAAGTACATCGACCGGCTGGGCTCGGTGTGGATCGAAGGCCAGCTGACCGAGCTGAAGGTGCGGCAGTCGACGGCGTTCATGGTGCTGCGTGACCCGGCCGCCGACATGTCGCTGAGCGTGAGCTGTCCGCGTGACCTGGTGGTCAACGCGCCGGTGCCGCTGTCGGAGGGCACGCAGGTGCTCATGCACGGCAAGCCGCAGTTCTACACCCGCAACGGTTCGTTCAGCCTGCGGATCAGCGAGATCCGCGCGGTCGGGCTCGGGGAGCTGCTGGCCCGCATCGAACGGCTGCGGCGGCTGCTTGACGCCGAGGGCCTGTTCGACCCGCGCCGCAAACGCCCCATCCCGTTCCTTCCGGGCACGATCGGGCTGATCACCGGCCGCGCCTCGGCCGCCGAGCGCGACATCATGGCCGTCGCGTCCGGACGGTGGCCCGCGGTGCGATTCGCGGTCCGCAACACCGTGGTGCAGGGCGCCAATGCGGTCCCCCAGATCGTCGACGCGCTGCGCGGCCTCGACGCCGACCCCGACGTCGACGTCATCGTGCTGGCGCGCGGCGGCGGCAGTGTGGAGGACCTGCTGCCGTTCTCCGACGAGACCCTGTGCCGGGAGATCGCCCGGTGCACCACCCCGGTGGTCAGCGCGATCGGGCATGAGCCGGACAACCCGCTGTGCGACCTGGTCGCCGACCTGCGCGCGGCCACACCGACCGACGCGGCGAAACGGATCGTCCCAGACACCGCCGCCGAGCAGGCGCTGATCGACGATCTGCAGCGGCGCAGCGCCCGCGCGCTGCGCAACTGGGTCAACCGGGAGGCCCACATCGTCGCCCAACTGCGCAGCAGGCCGGTGCTGTCCCGCCCGCTGGCCGCGGTCGACGCGCGCGCCGAGGAGATCCACCGCGCCCGGGCCGCCGCCCGCCGCGACGTCAAGCGCCTGCTGACCGCCGAAAGCGACCGCCTCGGGCATCTGTCGGCGCGACTGACCACACTGGGGCCGGCCGCGACGCTGGCGCGGGGCTACGCCGTGGTGCAGGCCGTGCCCGAGGGCGCGGCACCGTACGTGCTGCACTCGGTGGCCGATGCGCCGGCCGGCACGCGGCTGCGGATTCGGGTGGCCGACGGGGCCGTCACGGCGATCAGCGGGGGCAGCGAGCACGGTGAGGACTGAGAATGAAGCCTATTAGTGAGCTCGGGTACGAGGAAGCGCGCGACGAACTCATCGAGGTCGTGGAACGTTTGGAGCACGGCGGACTCGACCTCGATGCATCGCTGACGCTCTGGGAACGTGGCGAACAGCTGGCCAGACGCTGCGAACAGCACTTAGCTGGAGCCCGGGCACGGGTGGAGAAGGCATTGGCCGCGGGCGACGAGGAGCAATAGCGATCCGGTCGGTGAATCTGCCGCGGGATCTCGAAATTGGAACACGTTTCAGTTAGTCTGCCGGGCATGGGTGATGTATCGCTGCAGACCGACCTCGGACGCGTCCTGGTCACCGGAGGCTCCGGGTTCGTGGGCGCCAACCTGGTCACCGAGCTCCTGGATCGCGGACTGGACGTGCGCTCGTTCGACCGGGTGCCGTCGCCGCTGGCCACCCATCCGCGCCTGGAGGCGGTCGTCGGCGACATCACCGACGTCGGCGACGTCGCCGCCGCAGTCGACGGGATCGACACCGTCATCCACACCGCGGCGATCATCGACCTGATGGGCGGCGCGTCGGTCACCGAGGAGTACCGGCAGCGCAGTTTCGCGGTGAACGTCACCGGCACAGAGAATCTTGTGCACGCCGCGCAGAAGGCCGGGGTCAAGCGGTTCGTCTACACCGCGTCGAACAGCGTGGTGATGGGCGGTCAGCGCATCGCGGGCGGAGACGAAACGCTGCCCTACACCGAGAGATTCAACGATCTCTACACCGAGACCAAGGTCGTCGCCGAGAAGTTCGTGCTCTCCCAGAACGGCGTCGCCGGCATGCTGACGTGCTCGATCCGGCCCAGCGGCATCTGGGGCCGGGGCGATCAGACGATGTTCCGCAAGGTGTTCGAGAGCGTACTCGCAGGCCACGTCAAGGTGCTCGTGGGCAATAAGAACGTCAAGCTCGACAACTCCTACGTGCACAACCTGGTGCACGGATTCATCCTCGCCGCGCAGCACCTGGTGAAGGGCGGGACCGCACCCGGCCAGGCGTACTTCATCAACGACGGCGAGCCGATCAACATGTTCGAGTTCTCCCGCCCGGTGGCCGAGGCCTGCGGCCAGCCGTGGCCGACCTTGCGGGTGCCCGGGCGGCTGGTGTGGTTCGTGATGACCGTCTGGCAGTTCCTGCATTTCAAGTTCGGGATGCCCAAACCGTTGCTCGAACCCCTTGCAGTGGAACGGCTTTACCTCGACAACTACTTCTCGATCGCCAAGGCCGAACGCGACTTGGGCTACCGGCCGCTGTTCACCACCGAGCAGGCGTTGGAGCACTGCATGCCCTACTACGTAGACCTGTTCCACCGGATGAAGAACGAAGCCGCCCAGCCGGCGGTGCCGGCCGCACCCAAGGTCTGATGGCGCAGTACCGGTTCGCCGCCAACGGCGATGTGAAGATCCGCTACCTCGACTCAGGGGGCGACGATCGTGGCGCGCCGGTGGTCTTCGTCCCGGGATTCACCTGCGTCGCCGAGGACTACGCCGAATCGCTACCCCTGCTAGGCCGGCGCTGCGTGGTGGTCGAGCTACGTGGGCACGGCCAAAGTGATTCTCCGGCAACCGGTTACGATTCCGTGACGCTGAGCCGTGACGTCGGCGCGGTGGTCGACGACATCACCGACGGTCCGGTGCATTTGATGACGTTCTCGCGGGGAACGCCGTACGCGCTGGTCTGGGCGCTCGCCGATTCCGCACGCGTGCGTTCGGTGTCGATCGGCGATTACGTGCCCGAGGAGATCGTGCTCACCGAGGAGATCATGCTCGGTCTGCTCGGCGGTCGCTGGCGTGGGACACCGGTGCACCAGCGCGTCGACCGCGACGCCGGAATCGCCGTGGTGCGATCGGCGCGCCCTCAGTCGTTCTGGGAACCACTGTCGGTCTGGCAGCCGCCACTGCTCGCGGTACGCGCCATGAACAGCCCCCTGATCGACGACGCGACATGGGCGCGCTACCGGGACCTTTTCCCCACTGCGACGCTGCACGAGTTCGCCGATTCACCGCACGATATCTTCCGCCCCGACCGTGGCCGGTACCCGAGGCTGGTCCGAAAACACATCGACACCGTCGACGCCCGCTGATTCCTCGCCGAAACCCCTACCCGGCCCCAGCGATCAGCCTATGGTCGACGAAGGAGTCGATCGGCGGAGGAGTCGCCATGCCGAACGGAAAACCGAACATTCTCGTCATCTGGGGCGACGACATCGGCATCACCAATCTCAGCTGCTACAGCGACGGTCTGATGGGTTACCGCACCCCGAACATCGACCGCTTCGCCGCCGAGGGCATCCGCCGGCGAGCTTCACCATCGACCAGGCGCTCGAGAAGCTGCAGGAATTCCTGGCGAAGGACTAGATGCTCGAAACCTGGAACGAGGGCCCCGCCAAGGCCGCGATCATCGCGTTCGCCGAAGACGCCGCCCGGCAGGTCGACCCGCAGGAGCGAGTCGCCGTCTTCGACAACGACGGCACCCTGTGGTGTGAGAAACCGGCATACATCCAACTGGACTTCCTGATCCGCCGGCTGGCCGCCCAGGCCGCTGCGGACCCGTCGCTGACCGCGCGTCAGCCGTACCGCGCAGCGGCCGAGGGTGATCTGGCTTGGTTCGGCGACGCGGTGAGCAGGCACTACCAGGGGGACGACTCCGATCTCAAAACCCTTGCCGCAGCGATTCTCTCGGCCAATGTGTCGATCACCGTCGAGGATCACGCGGCGCGGGTGAACGCGTTCTTCGCCGATACCCGGCATCCGACGCTCGACCGGCCGTACACCGCGTGCGGCTACGCGCCGATGATCGAGTTGCTGCGCTTCCTGGAGTCACACGGCTTCACCAACTACATCGTCTCCGGCGGCGGACGCGATTACATGCGCGCGGTGACGGGACAGATGTACGGCATCCCGCCCGAACGCGTGATCGGCAGCTCCGTCGGGCTGATCTATCAGAACGGCAGTCTGATCACCACCGCGCAACCGGAGTTCTTCGACGACGGTCCGGTCAAGCCGGTCCGCATCTGGGCCAGGATCGGCCGACGTCCGATCTTCGCGGCGGGAAACTCCAACGGCGACATCGAGATGCTGCAGTTCACCGGCGCGGGCGCCGGCCCGTCGATGTCGGTGCTCGTGCGCCACGACGACGCCGACCGCGAATTCGACTACAGCGCGGGCGCCGAGAAGGCGCTTGACCTGGCGGGTCCGCAGGGCTGGGTGGTGGCCAGCATGCGCAGCGATTGGACCCGGATCTTTGCCTGAGCCCGGTGTCGGCATGGTGTGGATCCCGGAACAGACCTGCGTGCTCGGATCCGACGCGCACTACCCCGAGGAAAGGCCCGCGCGGGCCGTCGCCGTCGCCGGGTTCTGGATTCAGCCCAAGCAGGTGACCAATGCCCAGTTCGCCGAGTTCGTTTCTGCGACAAGCTATGTCACGGTCGCCGAGCGCCCGCTCAACCCTGACGACTACCCGGGCGCGCCGACGGAGAACCTGCAGCCCGGTTCGATGGTGTTCACCAGAACCGCGGGCCCGGTGAATCTGCGCCATCTCAACCTGTGGTGGACGTGGACACCGGGCGCATGCTGGCGCCACCCGGCGGGTCCGTCGTCGTCGATCGACAGGCGGGCCGACCATCCCGTGGTGCACGTCGCGTTCGAGGACGCGGCAGCCTACGCCGCATGGGCAGGGCTGGGGTTGCCCACCGAGGCACAGTGGGAGACCGCGGCCCGCGGCGGGCTGTCCGGTGCGACGTACACATGGGGCGACGATCCCGAACGGCCTGGGCAACGGCTGGCGAACTACTGGCACGGTGAGTTCCCGTGGCGGCCCGACCGCGGCTACGGGCGCACCCGCCCGGTCGGCAGTTTCCCACCGAACGGCTACGGGTTGTTCGACATGGCGGGCAACGTCTGGGAGTGGACCACCGATTGGTACTCTGACCGCCCGGGTACGCGATCCTGTTGTGAGGCAGAAAGTTACGATCCTCATCAGCCACAGTTCAAGGTGCCGCGCAGGGTCGTCAAGGGTGGTTCGTTCCTGTGCGCCGACAGCTATTGCATGCGGTATCGCCCTGCGGCGCGCAGGCCGCAGCCGGTGGACACCGGCATGAGCCACATCGGATTCCGCTGCACGGCGCGGTGACTCGGGCCGATCAGGTGAGCTGGCCGGCCAATCGGACCAGATCCGGCACTGCGCTGGCGTCGATCGGCCTGCCGAAGTAGAAGCCCTGGCCGCCGTCGCATCCGCTGTCACGCAGCCACTCCGCGGTGGCACAATTCTCGATACCCTCGGCCACGACCGTCATCCCCAGCCCGTGGGTGAGCTCGATGACCGCACGCACCACGGTGGCCGCCCGGTGGTCGGTGGTCACCGAAGCGATGAAGTGGCGGTCCAGTTTGATCTCGTCGATCACCAGATCCCGCAGGTACGACAAGGCCGAGTACCCACTACCGAAGTCGTCGATGGCGACCCGAATTCCATGCCCTCGAAGCTGCTGGAGCACGACGGTGACCAGGTCGAGATCCTTGATGACGAGATCCTCGGTGATTTCGACGGTCAACAGCTCGGCGTCCAGGTTCCGGTCGTGCAGCGCC
Organism: Mycobacterium sp. ZZG; assembly: GCF_054786995.1. Classification (NCBI taxonomy): domain Bacteria; kingdom Bacillati; phylum Actinomycetota; class Actinomycetes; order Mycobacteriales; family Mycobacteriaceae; genus Mycobacterium; species Mycobacterium sp. ZZG. Next base: position 19,327 of record NZ_JBTBFV010000060.1, on the reverse strand, counting down.
TGGGCCAGCCTCTCCGGCAACCCGGTGTCGCGCAGATAGGGGGCGAACAGGTTCACCGCGACGGGCATCTGCGTGCCGGCCGCCACCCACCGCGCCGCGTCGTCGAGCACCTTGTCGATCACCAGGTCGGTCACCGGGCGCATTAGGCCGTGCTCACGGACCAGCTGCATGAAGGCACGGGGGTGCAACAACCCCAACTCCGGATGCGGCCACCGCAACAGCGCTTCGACGCCGGCGACGCGGGCGGTGCGCAGGTCCACCTTGGGCTGATAGGCAAGGTCCAGTTCGCCGTTGTCGACGGCAGCGCGCAGCTCACCCAGCAGGCGGACCCTGGCCGCGCCGCCGCCCGAGACCCGATCGGTGTCGTCGGCGGGCTGCCAGGTCGCCATGCCGACATGGAAGAAGCGGACGTGCGAGGAACGCGAGTCCTTCGCGGCGCGCACCGCAATGGCGGCGCGTTCCAGCAAGGTGTCGGGGGTGAGATCCCGGTCGTGCGGTGACGCTACGGCCACTCCGACCCGGCATCGGATCGACACTTGCTGCCCGTCGACGGTGAACGGCTCGTCGAAGGTCTCGACAGCCCAACGCAGGATCCGGCGGGAGTCGTCGACGTCGCCCTCCAGCAGCAACACGAATTCGTCGCCGCCGCGGCGGCCGACTGTGTCGCCGGGCCGCAGGCAGGCCGCGATCCGGCGGCCGGCGTGCACCAGCAGCCGGTCTGCCGCCGGATGTCCCAGGTTCTCGTTGACGAACGAGAAATCGTCGAGATCCAGCATGGCCACGACCACCACCCGGTCGTCACGGGACTGCATCGTCAACGCGTGGGTCAGCCGGTCGTGGAACAGCGCCGTGTTGGCCAAACCGGTCAAAGGATCTCGGAAGGCTTGATCGGCCACGGCGCTCAACAATTGCCGGTTCTCCCAGGCTGACACCGCTTGTCTGCAGCACACCGCGACGGCAACCATCGGAACGACGAAGGACTCCATGCCCGACATGATCAGCGGCGGGGCCACCGTCCCGGCCAACAGTAGCGGCACGTACGGCGCCCACAGCGAGGTGTTGGACGGAACCGAGACCGTCTGCGCGCGGGGCGGCGGCGTCTTGCGAGCCAGCGCAGCGGCGGCACAGACCGCCACAAGAGGCAGGGCCCAACCGATGACGAGGTAACCACCTGTCTGGTAGCTGCCCACTGCGACGGCGTAGGCGAACGCGCTGTCGGTGATCGTCATCAGCGCAAAACCCCCGGCGAGCAGTACCAGCACCGCGCGGTGCCGGACGTCGACACGGGCGAGCACCGCGACCGTCACCGCCAGGATCACGATGTCGGCCGCGGGGTAGAAGAAGGCCAGCCCCAGCGCCAATCGGTCTTCGCGGTAGGTGTCGTACACGCTCTTCAGCGCAAAGATCCAGGCCAAGAAGAACGTGCACAGCGCGATCGTGACGCCGTCGAGCGCGATGCGCAGCCTGGCCGCTTGCCGGGACCAGTGGTCCGACGGCGCCATCGCCAGCACGGCCGGGACGGCCAGCACACTGAAGGCCAGGTAGAAGAAGTCCGCCGGTGACGGGAAGGGCTCGACGTGGAACACAAACTCGGAGGCGAACCAGATCATGTCCGCGAGCGCCCACGCGGCCAGCGCCGCCGCCATCATCAACCACGCGGCACGCATCCGCCCCTGCAGCGATCGAGCCGCGAGGATGGCGCACCCGGTGGTGTAGGTCGACAGCCCCAGGATGACGAGGTCGTCGATCAGCGGCGGCACCGCACCGCCTCCGTCGACCACGATCAGGATTGCCAGCCCGACCGTCATACCGATCGGAGCCGCCAATGCCGCCCACGCCGAAGGCCGGACACGGCCCGCCCCCGCAGCGTTCACCCGCCTTACCACTGCTCGTTGCCCCGCTTCGTTCCGGCACGCCTACGCCGGTGTGTCACCAGACGCTAACGCAAGAACTCGTTCCGAGCGCAAATTTGCTGGAGATCCGTTCCGGTCCGAGGGCCGACCGGTGCCGCTGACTACGACGGCGCGAGGACGGACCTGCGGCGGTGAGCGCCGTCAGGCATTCTCGGCGGTCTGCTTGATCGCCGCGAGCGTGGCAGGGATCCCGCTCCGGGCCGCCTCGCTGCGCGTGCGGATCTCTGCCTCGGTGGTGTCACCGAAACGTTCGTGGAATCCGCTCACCCCTTTGGGCAAGAGTTCCCACGACTCGGTGAGGAGGGTGCCGCCGTTCTCGTCGGCCATCTCGTAGCCCCAGTACACCCAGCCGTTGTTGACCTCCCAGGCGAACTTGCGGCCGGGGTCGGCGGCGACGACCGCAGACCTCGTCTCCCACGTCCGCTCCGGGGTCTCGTTGCGCCCGGTGAACCATGACCCGACCGACGGTCCGGCCCCCTCGTCCCACCAACAGGCCTTGCAGATCGGACTCCAGTCACCCATTCGGGTGATGTCGGACACCAGCGCGTAAACCTCATCGGGTGAGGCGGCCACGAAGATCGACTCGGACATCTTCAACTCGGTCACCCGCCAGAGTCTGCCAGTCACACCATGGCTATTGCGCTTTCGGGTTCGGGGTGTGACTTTAGAACGCGTCAATTCCGTCGTCGAAAGGCCAACCGGATGAGCAACGGCAGCGTGCGGACCGCCGGTGGGGACCGCAGGGCGGTCGTCGTCGGCGGCGCGTCCGGTATCGGCTGGGCGACCGCGACGGTGCTTGCAGGCCGGGGATGCCAGGTGACGGTCGCGGACCGCAACCACGAGGCGGCCCGCGAGCGCGCCGCCGAGCTTGGCGATCCGCACGCCGCGGCGTACGTCGACGTGACCGACGAGGACTCGGTGGAGCGGCTGTTCGACAGCGTCGGGCCACTTGACATCGCGGTGAACTGCGCGGGGTTCAGCAACGTCGGACTGATCACCGACATGCCCGCGGCGGACTTCCGCGCGGTCATCGACGTCTGCCTCAACGGGGCGTTCATCGTGACCAAACACGCCGGCAGGCATCTGCGCGAAGGTGGCTCGCTGGTGCAGATCAGCTCGCTCAACGGCCGCCAGCCGGCCGCCGGGATGAGCGCCTACTGCGCGGCCAAGGCCGGGCTGTCGATGCTCACCCAGGTGGCCGCCCTGGAGATGGGGCCGCGCGGCATCCGCGTCAACGCGGTCGCGCCCGGTTTCGTGCACACACCGCTGACCGCCGCCGCCGCATCGGTGCCCGGTGTGGTCGAGGACTATGTCGACAACACCGCGCTCGGCCGCGCCGGCACGCCCGAGGACATCGCGAATGCCGTTGTGTACCTGTGCGATCCGGGCTCGGCCTGGTTGACCGGCGAGGTGCTCGACATCAACGGCGGCGCCCACCTGAAGCGCTACCCCGACGTCATGGGCCACGTGATGAAGCTGGTGGAACAGTCCTCGTGAGACAGGCAGTGCGGACGCGAGGAGCAAGACACGCAGTAGTCACGGGCGGCGGGTCCGGGATCGGTGCCGCGCTGTGCCGTGCTTTGGATCGGGCCGGGGACCACGTCGTGTGCACCGACATCGATCTCGCGGCGGCCGAGGCGGTGGTGTCGACACTGAGCCCGCGGGCCCGGGCGGTAGGCCTGGACGTCACCGACGCCGCCGCGGTGCAGGCCGTCGTCGACGAGGTGGTGGCGCGGGAGGGCCGACTGGACCTGATGTTCAACAACGCCGGCATCGTGTGGGGCGGCGACACCGAGCTGCTGACCCTGGACCAGTGGAACGCGATCATCGACGTGAACCTGCGCGGCGTCGTGCACGGGGTGGCGGCGGCGTACCCGCAGATGCTTCGTCAGGGCCACGGACACATCATCAACACCGCGTCGATGGCCGGCCTGGCCGCTGCCGGCCAGGTGACCAGCTATGTGGCGACCAAACACGCCGTTGTCGGCCTCTCGATGGCGCTGCGATCAGAGGCGGTGCCGCGCGGGGTGGGTGTGCTGGTGGTCTGCCCCGCCGCCGTGGAGACCCCGATCCTGGACAAGGGCGCCGTGGGCGGGTTCGTGGGCCGCGACTACTTCCTGCACACCCAGGGCGGCAAAGCCTACGACGCCGACCGGTTGGCGTGCGACACGCTGCGCGCGATCGACCGCAACAAGGCCATCCTCGTCAAACCAGCTGCCGCACAGGCTCAGTGGTGGTTCGCCCGGCCGGCCCCCACCGTGATGAACCGGTTCGCGATGAAATTCGTCAGCCGGCAGCGCTCCCGGCAGGTAGGGAGATACCCGTCCCGCACCGCCGACAGCGGATAGGGTTGCGTTCGGCATCCGAACGGGCGGGGTCGGGAGGGCGTGCATGAGAAACGAGTTCACCCTCACCCAGAAGCGCGCGCTGGCGGTGCTGACGGTGTTGGCGGTGGCGTTCGGCGTGTACTTCCTACGCAGCTATGTGCTGCTCATCGCGGTCTCGGCGGTGTTGGCCTACCTGTTCACGCCGCTGTTCAACTGGCTGCGTGGCCGGATGAGACCGGCCGCTGCGGCGACGCTGACTCTGCTGGCCGCGATCGCGACCGTGGCGCTGCCGCTGGCGGGTGTCGCCTTCCTGGCCTTCCTGCAGATCAGCCAGATGGTGACGAGCATCGGGCACTGGGTCGAGCAGACCGACTTCACCGCGCTGGCCCAGCGACTGCTGGATTCGGCCAACGAACTGCTGGCCCGTGTCCCCTTCGTGAACACCAGGCTGACACCGGACTCGGTGCGTGACGCGCTTGCCACTGTCGGTCAGAAGGGCGGCGAGTTCGCACTGGATTTCGCCCGCGAGTCGGTCGGCGGGATCGTCGCCACGGTCACCGGGCTGATCATCTTCATCTATGTGTTCCTGGCACTGCTGACCAACGGCACCAAGGTGCTCGATCTGTTCCGCGACCTCAACCCGTTGGGAGAGCAGGTCTCCGACATCTACCTGGACAAGATCGGGGCGATGGTGTCGGCAACGGTCAAGGGGCAGTTCATCATCGCCGTCTGTCAGGGTGTCGCCGGAGCGATCTCGGTGTACGTCGCGGGCCTCCACGACGGCTTCTTCATGTTCGTGATCTTCCTGACCGTGCTGTCGTTCATCCCACTGGGCAGCGGCATCGTGACGATCCCGCTGGGCATCGGCATGGCCATCTTCGGCAATCCGGCGGGCGGCCTGTTCGTCATCATCTTCCACATCGTCGTGACCACGAACATCGACAACGTGCTGCGTCCGTTCCTGGTGCCCAGGAGCGCGCATCTGCATCCGGCGCTGATGCTGCTCTCGGTGTTCGCCGGCCTGCAGATGTTCGGCTTCATCGGCATCGTGCTGGGACCGGTGCTGATGATCGCCATCGTGACGACGATCAGCGTGCACCGGGTGGTGTACAAGGGCGCGCCGATGGAGTCCATCACCGGCACCGACGCAGACCGGTCCGATGACGACGCGGCCCGGCAGACCCCGTGGTGGCGCAGGCTGCTGCCGGGGAAACCGAAATCGGCTCCGGTTAAGTCAGCCGCTCCTTGAGGAATTGGACGACGCGCTTGCGCGCCTCGTAGGCGGGATGACCGTCGCGTTCCACCACCTGATCGGTGAGCACCGAGTGCGCCGCACGGCCGATGCCGTCGGGGTTGCCCCGCTTGGAGCTGATCTCGATGACCTCGAACGCGTCCCCGAGCCGGGACTTGAGAGTGCGCAAGCGCGCCGCCGGCGCCATCGGGTCCTCGCTGAAGCGCAAGCCCAGCGCGCACAATCCCTCGTCGGCGGCGCGACGCTCGATGACCTTGAGTTCGGCCTCCGACACCCCGGGGTCGCGGCGCCGGCTCGGAGTCAGCGGCAGCGGCAGCGACGGCTGGCTGATCACCGGCGCGAGCACGGCGTCGTCGACCGCGGCGGCCAGGGCGAATCCGCCCGTGAAGCACTGACCGATCACCCCGACTCCCTTCCCCGGCGTCTGTGCGTTCAGTTCCCGCGCGAGCGCGCGCAGGTAGTGCGCCACCGGACGGTCGGCGTTGGTGGCGAACGCCGCGAACTCCTTGGCGATGCACCCCTTCACCAGCACGGGCAGGGCCCCCGGACTCAGTGCCGGCTTGCCCGGCGTGCCGAACAGCGACGGCGCCCACACTGTGAAGCCGTTGTCCACCAGATGATTACCGAGGGCGAGCACACCCGGGTGCAGACCGGGCATCTCCGGGATGAGCACGACGCCGGGGCCCTCGCCCTTGCGGTACACGTCATACCTGAGGCCGGCCGCGGTGAACGGCTCGGCGGTCCATCCGCGCAGATCTGCCTCTGGTCCGCTCATGGCTTCTCCTGGGTTACCCGACCGGCAGCGGCGCCTGGGATTGCGTCGCCGCGGCCAGCGTACGGTACTCGTCTGTACCTGCGGCGCCGCTCACGGCGATTTGCGCGGGCCCGGTCGGTCCGCGGACCTGCGCGGTCCACACCGGCTCGTTGGGTTTGCCGTCGCTCTCCCCGCCCTCGTAGACCACCCACCGGACTCCGTCGACATCCTGAACCCCGGTCGGCACCAGCTCGGGACTGAACGACGCGACGAGCTTGTCCTCGTCGGCGTTGCTCTGGGTGACACCGAGGTACATCCCGCTCGGGGTCAGGTAGCCGACGACAGCGCCGACGGCGCGGACCGGCTGACCGGTGACCGGGTCGGTGCGGCCGCCCTCGATTCCCTTGCGGCTGCCCGAATTGGCCTGCCAACCGTCGGGCAGCTGCGGCACCCGGATCGGGATGCCGAGCGCATCGGCGTCGGCCCGCAGGGCGGCGGCCGCGTCGTAGTCGGGCGCCGGCCCCGGGCCGGGACCGGTCGGGGCGAACGAGCACATGCCCAGCAGGCCGGCCAGCACCAGGCAGGCGACCACCAGCGGGGCCATCGACCAGAACATGTCGCGGCCGTCCTGCAGCAGCCGCGACTTGGCGGGCGGCGCCACCGGCGTGACGACATAGTCGACAGGGCGCTGGCCTGCGGTGCCGGGTTCACCGGTGACCTCGTGGCCCGGCTCGGGCGGCATCGTCATGGCTGCCAGTATCCCAGCTCCCAATTGTGAACCCGCTAATGGGACAATCTGCCCATGACTTCACCGGATGCTCATCGCGCAAGCGGCTCATCGACCTCTCGGCGTGAAGCCCCGGACCGAAATCTCGCCCTTGAGCTCGTGCGGGTGACCGAGGCCGGCGCGATGGCGGCGGGCCGCTGGGTCGGCCGCGGCGACAAGGAAGGCGGCGACGGCGCGGCCGTCGACGCGATGCGTCAGTTGGTGAACTCCGTGTCGATGCGCGGCGTGGTCGTCATCGGCGAGGGAGAGAAAGACAACGCGCCGATGCTCTACAACGGCGAGGAAGTCGGCAACGGCGACGGGCCCGACTGCGACTTCGCCGTCGACCCGGTCGACGGCACCACGCTGATGAGCAAGGGTATGCCCAACGCCATCTCGGTGCTCGCGGTCGCCGAACGCGGCGCGATGTTCGACCCGTCGGCGGTGTTCTACATGAACAAGATCGCCGCCGGGCCCGACGTCGCCGACTTCATCGACATCACGTCCCCGATCGCGGCGAACATCCAGCGCATCGCCAAGGTCCGCAAGGCATCGGTCTCCGACATCACCGTGTGCATCCTGGACCGCCCCCGCCACACCAAGCTGATGGCCGAGGTGCGTGAGGCAGGCGCCCGCATTCGGCTGATCTCCGACGGTGATGTCGCCGGCGCCATCTCGGCGTGCCGGCCCGACTCGGGCACCGACCTGCTGGTCGGTATCGGCGGCACCCCCGAGGGCATCATCACCGCCGCGGCCATCCGGTGTATGGGCGGCGAGATCCAGGCCACGCTGGCGCCCACCGACGACGCGGAGCGCCAGAAGGCCGTCGACCGGGGCTACGACCTGGACCGGGTGCTGACGACCACCGACCTGGTGTCCGGTGAGAACGTGTTCTTCTGCGCCACCGGCGTCACCGACGGTGATCTGCTCAAGGGTGTGCGGTTCTTCGGGGGCGGCTGCACCACCCAGTCGATCGTGATGCGGTCGAAGTCGGGCACCGTCCGCATGATCGAGGCCTATCACCGGCTCTCCAAACTCAACGAGTACTCCGCAGTGAACTTCACCGGCGACAAGACCGCCGCCTATCCGTTGCCGTAACCCGTAACCATCCCGCCTATCACAAGACGAACAGGGAGCCGCATGGCCGACAACAGCGCCGTTGACAACCAGGCCGAGTACCGCATCGAGCACGACACCATGGGCGAGGTCCGGGTGCCCAAGAACGCGCTGTGGCGCGCCCAGACCCAGCGTGCGGTGGAGAACTTCCCGATCTCGTTCCGGCCGCTGGAGCGCACCCAGATCCGCGCGCTGGGTCTGCTCAAGGGCGCCTGCGCTCAGGTGAACAAGGACCTCGGCCTGCTGGCCGCGGAGAAGGCCGACGCGATCATCGCCGCCGCGGCCGAGATCGCCGACGGCCGCCACGACGACCAATTCCCGATCGACGTGTTCCAGACCGGGTCGGGCACCAGCTCGAACATGAACACCAACGAGGTGATCGCAAGTATCGCCGCGGGCTTCGATCCTCCTGTCACGGTGCACCCGAACGACGACGTCAACATGTCGCAGAGCTCCAATGACACCTTCCCCACCGCCACTCACATCGCAGCCACCGAAGCCGCTGTGCGCCATCTGATCCCGGCTCTGGAGGTGCTGCACGAGTCGCTGGAGGCCAAGGCCCGGCAGTGGCGCACCACGGTGAAGTCCGGTCGCACCCACCTGATGGACGCGGTGCCGGTGACCCTGGGCCAGGAGTTCGGCGGCTACGCCCGCCAGATCCAGGCCGGCATCGAGAGGGTCAAGGCGACCCTGCCGCGACTCGGCGAGCTGGCGATCGGCGGCACGGCCGTCGGCACCGGGCTGAACGCGCCGGACGACTTCGGGGCCAGGGTGGTCGAGGTGCTCGTCGACCAGACCGGCATCGCCGAATTGCGTCCGGCGGTCGACAATTTCGAGGCCCAGGCCGCGCGCGACGGACTCGTCGAGGCGTCGGGCGCGCTGAAGACGATCGCGGTGTCGCTGACCAAGATCGCCAACGACATCCGGTGGATGGGTTCCGGCCCGCTGACCGGCCTGGGCGAGCTGCAGCTGCCCGATCTGCAGCCGGGCAGCTCGATCATGCCGGGCAAGGTCAACCCCGTCATCCCCGAGGCCGTCACCCAGGTGGCCGCGCAGGTCATCGGCAACGACGCGGCTGTCACCGTCGGCGGGCTGTCGGGCGCCTTCGAGCTCAACGTCTACATCCCGATGATGGCCCGCAATCTGCTGGAGTCGTTCACGCTGCTGTCGAACGTGTCGAAGCTGTTCGCCACCAAGTGCATCGACGGCCTGGTGGCCAACGAGGACCGCCTGCGTGAGCTGGCGGAATCGTCGCCGTCGATCGTGACGCCGCTGAATTCCGCGATCGGCTACGAGGAGGCGGCCAAGGTCGCCAAGCAGGCGCTGGCGGAGAAGAAGACGATCCGGCAGACGGTCATCGACCGCGGCCTGATCGGTGAGAAGCTCTCCGAAGAGGAGCTCGACCGACGGCTGGACGTGCTGGCAATGGCCAAGGTGCGCGACGAGCGCTAGCGCGAGGAGCCAACAGCAGAGGTCGGGCGCCAGTACTGATTCCTGCCCCCGAGATCTGCCAATCGCCTGACGAATCGTCAAGACCGGCACAAGATTAGGGGGCATCGGACTCGCTGCCGGCGCCTGGACGTGGCGGCGGGTCGCTCCCCCAGGCGGGAATCAGGAGGTGCGGTGTCCGCTTATCCCGACCCCGCAATCGCATCGTCCCCAAGCACTCTGGTCACGACGGCCACCAGCCAGCCCGCGCTGCGCACCGGCGCCGTCGTGCTGGGTCTGGCCTCGCTGGTCGACCTGTCGAGGGCCAAACGCAGCCGGGGTGGCGCGGATCGCGTGCTGGCGATGTCGGGGGCGGCCGCGGCGGGCTGGTTCCTGGTCGAGGGGTGCAAGCAGCGCTGACGCGGGCTCAGCGCCCGGGCTCGGTCAGATCGAAGGCCGGCGGACCGTTCGCGCGCCCGCCGTACAGGCTCCCGGGCGCCCGTGGGCCGAGCAGCTGCGAGACCGTCACCAGGTGGTAGCCGTTGGCGGTGAGCACCGGCAGGAACTCGGCCATCAGCTCGACCGTCGACGCGAACGTATCGTGCAGCAGCACCACCGATCCCGGGCGGATGTGGCTCATCAGGAGTCGGCGGGTGGCCGCGGTGTCGGCGGCGTGCTGCCAGTCGTGGGGCACGACGTCCCAGTTGACCGCGGCCAGGCCCTGCCGTCGCGCCTCGGCGAGCACCGTGTCGTCGATCGCGCCGAAACCGGTCCGCGCGAGTGTCGGGGTCTGACCCGTCGCGGCCTGGATCGCCGCGGTGGCCCAGCGCAGCTGCGCGGCGATCTCCTCCGGGGGCAGCGTCGTCATGTCCGGGTGCTGCCACGTGTGATTGCCGATCTCCATTCCGGCTTCGGCGATGCGGCGGGCCGCGGCCGGGTCGGCGGCCACCTTGTCGCCGATCAGGAAGAACGTCGCGCGAGTTTCGTTGTCCCGCAGTATCTGAAGAAGGCGGTCGGTGAAGGGGCCCGGGCCGTCGTCGAACGTCAGTGCCACGCACTTGACGCGTGCGCAGTCCGCCGTGGACGCGGCGGCGGGAGCAGCGACGGGGCCGGCCAGACCACCCGTCACCAGCGCCGCCACCACCGCGACGAAGCGGAACCGGCGCGCGAAGGCACGCTGGGTGCCGCGTTGCGCGCCGGATCCACTCGTCACGGTCGGAACGGTCGGGTCACGGCAGGGCGCCCGGGCTGATCTCCTCCAGCATCTCGGTCACCAGGGCCGCGATCGGCGACCGCTCGCTGCGCAGCAGGGTGATGTGGGCGAACAGCGGATGACCTTTGAGCTTCTCGATCACCGCGGCGACCCCGTCGTGCCGACCGACGCGCAGGTTGTCCCGTTGCGCCACATCGTGGGTCAGGACGACCCGCGACCCGGCGCCGAGCCGTGAGAGCACGGTCAGCAGCACGTTGCGCTCCAGCGACTGGGCTTCGTCGACGATCACGAAGGAGTCGTGCAGCGAGCGCCCGCGGATGTGGGTCAGCGGCAGTACCTCGAGCATGCCGCGGGACAGCACTTCCTCCAGCACGGCCGGGCTGGCGAGGCCTTCGAGGGTGTCGAAGACGGCCTGGGCCCAGGGACCCATCTTCTCGCTCTCGCTGCCGGGCAGATACCCCAGGTCCTGTCCGCCGACGGCGTAGAGCGGGCGGAACACCACGACCTTGCGCTGGGTGCGCCGCTCCAACACGGCTTCCAGGCCCGCGCACAGCGCCAGGGCCGACTTGCCGGTGCCGGCTTTTCCGCCGAGCGAGACGATGCCGACCGATTCGTCGAGCAGAAGATCGAGGGCGACGCGCTGCTCGGCGGACCTTCCCCGGAGGCCGAACACCTCGCGATCACCTCGTACCAACTGCACCAACTTGTCGGCGTTGACGCGCCCGAGTGCGTGAGAGTTGCTGCCCAGCAGGCGGATTCCGGTGTGGCACGGCAGGTCTCGGGTGACTTCGAGATCGACCTCGCCGTCGGCGAACAGCGCGTCGATGTCCTCGCCGGCCACCTCCACCTCGGTCATGCCGGTCCACCCGGAGGTCACCACGTCCTGGGCGTGGTATTCGTCGGCGAGCAGGCCGACCGCGCCGGCCTTCACGCGCAGCGGGATGTCCTTGCTGACCAGCGTGACGCGCTTGCCCTCGGCGGCGAGGTTGGCGGCCACGGTGAGGATCCGGGCGTCGTTGCTGTCGTTGCGAAAGCCGGCCGGCAGCACCGTGGGATCGCTGTGGTTCAGCTCGACGTGCAACGTACCGCCTTCTGTCCCAACGGGAATGGGCTCGTCGAGGCGGCCGTGTTCCAGGCGTAGGTCGTCGAACATGCGCAAGGCCTGTCGGGCGAACCAACCCAACTCGTGGTGGTGACGTTTGGCTTCCAGCTCGCTGATGACGACCAGCGGGACCACCACTTCGTGTTCGGCGAACCTTGTGAAGGCCCAGGGATCGGACAGCAACACGGAGGTGTCGAGCACGTAGGTCCGGAGTTCGGATGGCCGGTCCGGACGGGTGAGCGAATCAGTCACGTAGCGCTCCTCGAGGCTGCGCGAGTTCCTGCGGCCCCACACGAACTTCTCGGTGGACACACAAGCGGTCTCAGGACCGGGGCCGGCCCTCTCAATCGGGACCGCCCGGACAGCAGAGCATGTCGCTAGCCATCGGAATCGACGCTACTCCCGCTGCAGCAACCACGCCTTGCAGGCGCGCCGGGACTGCGCGTCGCGTGCGTTAAGAGCTGATGAACTGCGCGAGTTGCGGATCGTCGGCCACGCCCCACGCGGTGATGCGGTCGGAGATGACCTTGCGCAGGTCGTCGCGATCGAAGATGTCCGCCTCGGCGACCGTGGCCACCTTGTCCTGGTAGGCGTCGATGTCGCCGCCGACGACGTCGAGACCGGCGGCGCGGCGCGCGATGGCCGCAACGGTCTCGTCGCGCGTGTAGGTCAGGCAGTGGGCGACGAGGTTGGCGAAGAACTCCTCGTGCCGCTCTTCGTCCTTGGCGATCCGGCCGACGAGCGCCTTGAGCACCGGCTCGTCGATCCGCTGCTCCAGGTTGCGGCAGAACACCGCGTGCGCGCGCTCCCACAGCGCCATGAACGCCAGCGTCTCGACCTGGGTGTAGGTGTCGGCGCGGTAGCCCTTCATCACGTGCTGGACGCGGACGTCCTCGTTGGCGGCCGGGTCGACCTCGCGGGTGACCACCAGGTAGTTGCGCAGCGCGACCGCGTGCAGGTGCTCCTCGGCGGTCCAGCGGCCCATCCAGCGGCCCCATTTGTCCTCGAGGATGAAGTGTTCGACGAGCTCGCGGTGGTAGCCGGCGAGGTTGTCCTTGGTGATCAGCAGAATTTCGAGGGCGTCGGTGACGTGCTTGGGCAAGCTCACGTCCGACGGTTCCCAATCCCGCCCGCCGAGGAAGGCGAAGTTCTCCCCCTGGTCGAAGGGCACATAGTCGTGGGCGAACCAGACGTCCTCGGTGTCGAGGTGGCGCCGCAACTCCTGCAGCACCACGGGCTCGAGTTCGAGAGTCAGCGCATTAGCGACAGGTTTCTGTGCCATGCGGTTACAGTAACCCAATTCTGTGGGGATCGTAAAATTCTTGACCCCCGACACTCCGCCGAAATCGCATTCCACGCGGCCTGTCGCGCCCGAGGGCCGCGTGGAATGCGATTTCGGCGTGCATCAGAGCGTCAGAGGGTGAGCCCCGGGTAGAGCGGGTTTGCGTCGAGCAACTCGGCCGAGGCGGCGCGCACCCGCTCGGCGGTGCCGTCGGCCAGGATGTACTTGGCCTTCGACGGACCTTTCGGCCCGGCGGCGGGCTGGGTATTGCTCAGCACCTCCACCACCAGTTCGGCGACACGGTCGAAGTCGTCGGCGCCGAAACCACGGGTGGTCAGCGCGGGTGAGCCGAACCGGATACCGCTGGTGTACCAGGCGCCGTTCGGGTCGGCCGGGACCGCGTTGCGGTTGGTGACGATGCCGGCGTCCAACAGCGCCGACTCGGCCTGCCGCCCGGTGAGCCCGAACGACGTCACATCCAGCAGCACCAGATGGTTGTCGGTGCCGCCGGTCACGAGCCCGGCGTCCCGCTTGAGCAGGCCGTCGGCCAGCGCCTGGGCGTTGTCGGCGACGGCCTGGGCGTACTCGCGGAACTCCGGCCGCCGCGCCTCGGCCAGCGCGACGGCCTTGGCCGCCATCACGTGCGACAGCGGGCCGCCGAGCACCATCGGGCAGCCCTTGTCCACGGCGGGCGCGTACTCCTCGGTGGCCAGCACCAGGCCGCCGCGCGGGCCGCGCAGCGACTTGTGCGTGGTGGTGGTCACGACGTGCGCGTGCGGAACCGGGTCCTCGTCGCCGGTGAACACCTTGCCCGCCACCAGGCCGGCGAAGTGCGCCATGTCCACCAGCAGCGTGGCGCCGACCTCGTCGGCGATCTCGCGCATCTTCGCGAAGTTGATCCGGCGCGGGTAGGCCGAGTAGCCCGCGACCAGCACCAGCGGCTTGAACTCGCGGGCAGCAGCGGCGACGGCGCCGTAGTCGATGAAGCCGGTGGTCGGGTCCGTCCCGTACTGGCGCTGATGGAACATCTTGCCGGAGATGTTGGGCCGGAACCCGTGCGTGAGATGCCCGCCGGTGTCCAGCGACATGCCCAGCAGGCGCTGGTTGCCGAGTTTGGCCCGCAGCTTCTCCCAGTCCGCCTCGGACAGGTCGTTGACGTGCTTGGCGCCCAGCTCGGCGAGGCCGGGGGCCTCGACACGGGTGGCCAGGATCGCCCAGTACGCGACCAGGTTGGCGTCGATGCCGGAGTGCGGCTGGGCGTAGGCATACTGCGCGCCGAACAGCTCGCGGGCGTGCTCGGCGGCCAGCGCCTCGACGGTGTCGACGTTCTGGCAGGCCGCATAGAACCGGTGCCCGACGGTGCCTTCGGCGTACTTGTCGGAGAACCACGTGCCCATGGTCAGCAGGACCGCCGGAGACGCGTAGTTCTCGCTGGCGATGAGTTTGAGCGAATCCCGTTGATCGGCAAGCTCTTTACGGGTGGCGTCGGCGATGCGCGGCTCGACGGACTCGATCACCCGCAGCGCGGCGCGGTAGGCCTCGCTGGCGGTGTCGGCGTACTCGGCACCCAGACCTGACGGGGACGAAGAAGTCATGGCAGAAAGCCTAAACGTTCAGGCGGCGCGCAACGACGACGGGATCAGCGGCTCGTCCAGCAGCGTGCGGAACCGCTCGGTCAGACCGACACCGTCGGGCCGCGCGTCGAGCCATTCCCGCAGCAGCCGGTACCCCTCGACGTAGGTGCTGGTGTAGGCCCGCCACAGCGGCGAGGACAGGAACCGCAGCATCTGCCGGGCCCGTTCGTCGTTGACCAGCAGCCACCGCTTCAGGAAGTCGACGACGTCGTCGACGTCGCGGTGTTCGTCGTGCAGCATCAGCGCCGCGTCCTGCCGCACGTCGGCCAGCGCGGCCGTCGCCTCCGAGATCGCCGCCGCGCGCTCGCCGTCGAACCGCATACCCAGGTCGGCATAGATGTCGGACGCCCAGCTTCCCCACTGCGGTCCGACCGCCGCGTACAGCGCCAGGTCGGCCAGCCCCTCTGCCATCAGGCACTGCGGGGTGTTGACCAGGAAGATCGTCTGCTCGGCTTGATTTCGACCGGCCACCAGCCGTTCTTCTTTGCGGCAGTGCTCGGTGTGGTGACCGGGGTAGGACTCGTGGGCCACCAGCCGCGGCAGGTTCGACATCTGCTGCTTGAGGTCGGCGTTGACCGCCACCGTGGACTGGTAGTCGCCTTTGTAGTAGTTGAACCCCGACCACGGTTTGTCGGTCACCACCTCGTAGGTGATGGTCTCGCGCGCCGGCAGCGGAAACGTGGCCCTCACCCGGTCCCGCAGGGCGCTGGAGAACGCATGGATGGCCTCCTCCAGGCGGGCCGGCGGGATCTCCTCGGCCGCCCGGTAGGCCTGGATGCGCTCAGCCAGCGGGCCGCTCCCGCCCAGCGCCTCGTCGAGCGCGGCGTGCGCCTGCCGGTACCTGTCCGGATCGCCCTTGCTGATCCGGACGTCGAAGTACGCCTCCACCTCGTCGACGAACCCGACCTGCTCGCCGGCGAACTTGCGTCCCGCGCAGGCCAGGGCGCGCAGGTGGGAGCCGACGAACGCTGCCCGGTCGTCGTCCAGGCCGGCGGGCAGTTCGGTCAGCAACCGCTCGGCCTGACGGGCCAGGTCAGCAGGGTCGGGCCGCGGCTCGGATTCCACCATCCGCTTCAGGGCGGGGTCGCCGGTGAACGAGTCGACATAGCCTTCCTCGACCCGGTCGAAGCGCAGCCCGAGCAACAGGTATTCGGTGACCAAGGATGCTGAAGCCCCAGAATCGATACCTACGTCCATGGCTCCCCAACCTAACTGCAAGACTGTGGCCATGGCGCGGCTGAGCGAACCCAGCCCTTACGTGGAGTTCGACCGGACCCAGTGGCGGGCGCTGCGTATGTCGACACCGCTGAAGCTGACCGAGGATGAACTGGTCCGGCTGCGGGGTCTCGGCGAGAAGATCGACCTGCTCGAGGTCGAAGAGGTCTATCTGCCCCTGGCGCGATTGATCCACCTGCAGGTGGCGGCCCGGCAAGCGCTCTTCGCGACGACGGCGGAGTTCCTCGGGGAGCCGCAACAGAACCCGGACCGGCCGGTGCCGTTCGTGATCGGCGTGGCCGGCAGCGTGGCGGTCGGCAAATCCACCACCGCCCGTGTGCTGCAGGCACTCCTGGCACGCTGGGAGCACCACCCGCGCGTGGACCTGGTCACCACCGACGGGTTCCTGTACTCCAACGCCGAGCTGAGCAGACGGAACCTGATGCACCGCAAGGGTTTCCCCGAAAGCTACGACCGCAGGGGGCTGATGAGGTTCGTCACCGCGGTCAAGTCGGGTTCCGACGCGGCGTGCGCGCCGGTGTACTCACATCTTCTCTACGACATCGTGCCGGGCGAGAAGCAGATCATCGAACATCCGGACATCCTGATTCTGGAAGGCCTCAACGTCCTGCAGACCGGGCCGGCGCTGATGGTGTCGGACCTGTTCGACTTCTCCGTCTATGTCGACGCGCGCATCGAGGACATCGAGAACTGGTACATCTCCCGGTTCCTGTCGATGCGGGAAGGCGCGTTCGCCGACCCGGCCTCACACTTCCACCACTACTCCACGCTGACCGACGAGCAGGCCGTGTTCGCCGCCCGTGACATCTGGCATTCGATCAACCGTCCCAACCTGATCGAGAACATCCTGCCGACCCGCCCGCGCGCCACCCTGGTGCTACGCAAGGACTCCGATCACTCCATCAACCGGCTGCGGCTTCGGAAGTTGTAGCGCGCGCGGCGGGTCCTAGGCCGTCCAGAGGCCCGCAGCGCACGCCGCACCGCTCCCGCACGGTGTCGAGGACCTCACGCAGGTGGGCCCGTTCGCGTCGGTGGGTCAGCACGAAGCGCAGCGCGCCGGCAGTGCGGCGCGGCCACGGATACCAGCGGTCGAAGTCCAGGCCGCATTCGCCGAAGACCTTCGACGGCATCACATCGGCCATCAGACCCAGGTTGTACTGCGCCAGCGCGAACATCGCATACGGCAGCACCGCCTTGTGCCGGTTCATCATCTCCTGCAGGTCGAATTCGTAGAGCGGCACGTCGCGCACCTTGTCCAGGAACATCAGGTGGGTCATGAAATAACCCATGAACGACGACAGATGCATTGTGGCCGAACGCGTTTGGATGGACAGCACAGCACCGTCCGCGGACGTGTAGGGCTCGTAAGGGTAGTCCCCGTTGTCCAGATAGCCGGTGCAGTTGACGATCCAGCTGCCGTTGTCGACGGGCCTGGACGCACCGCTGCGCAGGACCAACTCCGCGGCGCCGTTGCGGTCGACGACGTCGTCGAAATGGTCCATCACCACCTCGTGGATGCCGCCGGCGATGGTCTTGTTCTCCGCCTCGGACAGCACCCCGAGCAGAAAGTTGTTCGTGTACGGGGTCATCCACGTGCCATAGGTGGTGCGGAACCAGTCGGCGACCTCTTGCTCGTTGGTGCCGTCGAACCGCCGGCACATGTCCACGGCCATGCTGCTCAGCAGCGTGCTGCCGACCCACCGCCGCCGTCCGGACGGAAGGAACTTGTCCCGGCTGGCGAAAAAGGTGCCGGAGCCGGCCACCAGGTTGATCTCCCGGCCGGGGCAGTTCGTGATGAGCGTGTGCGCGGTGTCCATCGCGGTCTTGCCACCGCCGATGATGTACACCGGACTGCTGCTGGAGCCGATGTCACCGGTGCGCACATCGCAGGTGTCCGGCGACACCGACCGCACCCGCCTGCTCGACACGGGCAGCGGGTCGTTGGGCGTCACCCGGATGCCGTAGGCCTTGATCAGCCGCTCGGCCTGGATCACCCGGGTGCCTCCGTCAGGGGTACGGCAGGTGATCCGGACTCCGCCGGCGAACGGTTCGTCGGACCGGTACTCCCAGCCGTAGCGCTCGTCGACCGTCACCCGTTTCCTGATCTCGTCAAGACAGTGGTTCAGGTGAGCGAGGACCTCGTCCTTGGCGGGCAGGTACGACGGCTCCCGGCCCAGCGTCCAGGCGATGTTGCCCGCGGTGAACATCGGATGGGGCTGGTGCAGCCGCACATAGGAGTAGGTGTCGACCCACATGCCACCGGCGCTGGGGCGGCGGTCGATGAGGACGATCTTCTGGTCGCGGCCCAGATAGCGGCTCGCGGCGAACATCGCATTGAGCCCGGCGATCCCGGCGCCGACGACGCAGAGGTCGCACGTGTCCGCCGAGGTGGTGTGATCTGCGGTGACGGACACGGCGACCTCCCTCTGACCGACGTGTTCTCAGTGTGAGCGCGCGGCGCGGCGACGGTGTAGGTGGTCGACTACCTGTCTTTGATCTGGCGTAGTCCGGCGTATTGGACGGCCCCTATCACGGCTGTGTAGGCGGCGCCGCCGAGCAGCATCGCCATGCCCCAGCCGGTCACCGGCCATAGGTCGGCGAACGCCGTCGCGGTGAACCCGACCGTGAAGAGCGCGTTGGCGGTGATCGTCGCGATCGCGCCCGGACGGACGCGCCGCACACCCGCGAGCCGGTAGACGACCACGCCGTAGACGAGGAAGAAGATCCCGAGTGCGTATTCGACGGCCACCGGTATGCCGGTCAGCGCCGACAGCCAGCCGGCGGCCGCGACGAACGGCACACCGGTCACGCCGACGAGTACGGCGTCCAGGCGCATCGCGAAACGGAGCAGCCCGTCCCGGGCGGTGGTGGTGGAGGCGGTCAGTGCGGTCATCGTGCAGTCCTTCCTCTAGGTGCTGCGAGTCGCTGCAGCGGGGACCGGTTCCGGAGCCGACGCCACGACCTCTTGTGACGGCGACTCCGGACCCGGAGTTCGGGTCCGGGTCACGCCAGCCGGCGCAACCCGAGGTATTGCAGAACGGCAAGGCCGACGGTGGCGGCGGTGAACGCGGCCGCCGAGGCCATGCCGAAGGCCGTCAGCGGCAACCAGCCCGCCGCCAGCACCACGACGGTCGCCAGGGTGAACGCAGCGTTGCCGGCGACCACGCCCATCCCGACGGGTTGCGTCCAGCAGAGTGGTGTACGAGTCGGACCTGATCAGCGGTACCGGCGTGTCGTTGCCGAATGATTGAAGGTCATCGCGTGATTCTTCGAGAGACCCGTCAAAGTCACTCGAGCAAAGGAA